>JAWOLO010000068.1:0-23100 GCA_033853375.1 Terriglobia bacterium | reverse complement strand
CGTTCCGGGCGCGCACGTGAGCTATTACTCTGTGCCGCTCCAAAAAGGCCAGAGCGACTCGCTGCGTCCGATGGTGCTTGGGTTGATGCTGGCCGCGGGCTTCATTCTGCTGATTGCGTGCGCCAACTTGGCGGGGCTGACGCTGGTTCGCATGTTGCGCCGCACCTCAGAAGTGGCCACGCGGCTAGCGCTCGGTGCCTCGAGTTGGCAGATTCAACGGCAGTTCTGGATTGAAAACTTGCTGCTGGCGCTGTTGGGCGGAGCAGTCGCCACTGGCGTGGGCTTTCTTGCCTTGCAGGGACTCTTCCTGTTGTTGCCAGAAAACTTTCTCCCTGTTGCGAGCGTTCCTCTAGACGGCCGTGTGATGGCTTTCACGTTGGGCGTTTCGGTGTTAACCAGCGTGCTCTTCGGCATGTTGCCGGCACTGACCGCGCGGCGCGTAGACCTGCGGTCGTCCATGGCGGACCGCAGCATGATTCGTGCTGGAAGCGTGCGCGTGCGCCAAGCGCTGATCGCGGGAGAGGTGGCCCTCACGGTCGTGTTGCTGGCCGGCTCGGGTCTGCTAATTCGGAGCCTGATTCACCTCGAGACGCTGCCGCCGGGATTTAACCCAAAAGGAGTGATGGTCGCTAAGGCTTCGCTGGATGACGCGCGTTACCACGATCCCGCAGCCTTCCGAAAACTGCTGGACGAGAGCACAGCCGCCATGCGCGAGATTCCGGGTGTAGTTAATGCTGCGGTCGGATTGAGCTTGCCGTACGAAAACATTCTGAACGACGGCGTCACTTTCAGCGACGGCAAAGAAGCCGGACGTCAGGATGTAACCGATTTGGTTTACGCGACGCCCGGCTATATCGAAACCTTGCAGATGCCTTTGCTCTCAGGACGCTTCTTCACTGACGCGGATGGTCCCGATGCGCAGCGCGTCGCCGTCGTGAATCAGGCCTTTGCCAGAAAGTTCTACGGCGGCGCCAACCCTGTGGGCCGGTACCTGAATAAAGACACGGTAATCGTCGGCGAAGTTGCTGACGTTGAAATTTCCTCTAACATCGAGCGCCCAGCCCCCCTCCTGAGCGAGCAGATCCTGTACATCCCGGCCGCGCAAGTGAAGGCGCAGTTCCTCACGCTGGTGCATGTGTGGATGCAGCCCGACTGGGTTGTCCGCACGGCAGGCCCGGTGGAAGGTTTGACCGCGGAAATGCAGCGCGCGTTGGCCAAGGCGGATCCCAATTTGCCCGCCTCCGGCTTCTACAGCATGAAGGATCTGCTGGCTCGCACCCTGACAACGCAGCGAATCGAAGTGGCGCTGCTAGGCGTTATGGCGGCTCTGGCGCTGCTCCTGAGCGCGGTCGGCATCTTTGCGCTGGTGGCCAATATGGTGGCGCAGAAGACCCGCGAAATCGGCATCCGCATGGCCTTGGGTTCAAGCATGGGGCAGGTCATGGCGCAGATCGGACGCTCGGGAGTGGGCGCCTCCCTGGTGGGCGTCGTTCTGGGATTGGTCCTTTCCGCGGGAGCATTGCGCGTGATGCAGAGCGTGATTTATGGCGTGGGCGTGTACGACGCGGTGACCATCCTCATTGTTGTGCTGACACTCCTCGCTGTAGCGCTCCTGGCCACCGTGCTGCCTGCTTTGAAAATTGCTAGGATCGATCCGGCTAGGACGCTTCGCGAAGAATAGCTTCCACCAAGGCGAGAAACGTCAGTGAAACGGAACATTAGTTGCTGCCGAAAGTGGGGAGAGATCTAGTTTGCCTCGGTGTCGCTGTAGGGGCGCGCTTCAGCGCGTCCCAATTTACAATCCCTAAGAAAATTCAGTTTCCGTGAAATTTCCTCGCACCAGCGTGCGCTTTGCGTGAAGCATAAAAACGTGGGTCGAACGGCGCAGCCGAACAGCAACCATCAGAGCTGCGCCCGATAATGATTCAAGCGCAGATCCACGACTCCGACTTGGTAACAGGCTTCCGGAACGGCGCCAAGTTCGAAGTGACCGTCAGACGTTTATTGGTGCAGAGTATTGACGGCGCAAGCTACCCGGGGGAGAATCGCGCAACTCCATGATTCAGCTCCAAAACGTGACGAAAGAATATGATCTGCCGACGGGGAAAGCCGGGCAGCTCGTGGCGGCAGACCGCTTGACGCTGGAGGTGCCTGCAGGCGAAGTGTTTGGGCTGGTCGGACCGAACGGTGCGGGAAAAACGACGACGCTAAAAATGGTTTGCGGATTGATGCTGCCGACTGCGGGACGCATCACGATAAACAACATTGACGTGGAGCGCCAGCCCGAAGAGGCCCAGCAATACATTGGATATTTGGCGGATTTTTTCTCCGTGTACGACGACCTGAAAGCCTGGGAGTACGTGGAGCACTTTGCGTTGGCATACAAGCTGGAGCCGGGGAGGATCCATGAGCGCGTCAAAGAAGTGATCGCGCTCATGGGACTCGAATCGAAGTACGACGCGATGGTTGGCGGGCTGTCGCGCGGTATGAAGCAGCGGCTGGGGATTGCGCGCGCCATCATCCATGATCCTCCGTTACTTGTGCTGGACGAACCGGCATCAGGACTCGATCCCAAGGCCCGGCTAGAACTAAAAGAGTTAATCCGGAGGCTGAACCGCGAGGGGAAGACGGTTTTCATAACATCGCATGTGCTCTCCGACCTGGAAGAGATCTGCACGTCGCTGGCGATTATGGAAAAGGGCAAACTCTTGCGCGTGGGCAAGATGGAAGACGTGATGCGCGGGGCGGGGCGGACGAAGCGCGTGCGGATCAAGCTGGCGGCTGCGGGATTTGCACTTGGGGCATGGCTGGCGGGGCGGCCGGGCGTGAGCGAAGTGAAAGAAGAAGGACTGGAAGCGGAAATGGTATTTCCAGGAACGGATGCGGAACTGGCGACGTTAGTGCGCGATGCAGTGAACGCTGGCGCGCTCATCTGCGGCGTGGAAGAAAAGGTGGAAACCCTGGAAGAATTGTTCTCAAGGCTCTCAAGCGGAGAAGTCATGTGACGCCGTTGTGGTCCAATCCGGAATTCTTGCGCAACGCGAGGGCGCAGCTTCGGCCAGGCAAAGTAGCGGCCACAGCGTGCATTTGCGCGGCATTGTCGATCGTGATTGGCTACGCCACTTCGCACCAGAATGAGAAACAACTCGCAACGGGCCCTTTCGGCTGGGGCATACAGGTTTTGGAAATCACCTTCTGGCTGCAAGCGCTGATGCTGGCTGCCGGCGGTGGAATCGCATGCATCAACAGTATCTATCGAGAAAAAGAACAAAACACATTTGACTACCAGCGCGTCACGCGAATGACGCCGCTGGAGCTGGCGCTCGGGAAATTGTTTGGTGCGCCCGTCTTCACCTATTTCGTGTTTCTGTGCCTGATGCCGCTGGCGGTGTTTGGAGCAGTGATGGGCAAGCGGCCGTTTTTGACGGTGGTAGCTGCGTACGCGGTGCTGTTGGTTGCTTCACTTGCCGTTCACACGCTGGCGCTGCTGATTTCACTGCTGACGATTCGAGGGTCGCATACAGCAGCAATTCTCGTGTTGCTGGTGATTTTGGCCAGTGGCTTTACTGACGACACCAGGCCCTCTCATTTTCGAGCGGGTCCATTCGGCCCTTTCTATGCCGCGAGAGTTGTGCAATGGGGAGGGTTGGCGCAGCCAAGCTCGGCGGAAGATGTGGACCGGTGGGCGCCAGCTTGGGAGGAGGACATATTCTTCGGGAAAAGAGTCAATCACGTGCCTGTGTTGCTCGCGGTTGATTTGATGTTTGCGGCGTGGTTTCTATTGGCCTTGGTTAGAAACATAAAGAAAGATCCCAGTTATTACGAGATTTATTCCCCGCTGCAAGCGCTGGGATTTGCGGTGTTTTTGAACCTGTTGTTTGTCGCGTTCTTCTGGTGGAATGGCGCGACGCGCGCAACACCCGTTGACAGCGAGGCCGTCTTACTCGGCTTAAACATCGTGGTTTTCTTATTAATGGGATTCGGGGCCATTCGAAACCGAGACAGGGTACGAAGAATTTTGCGGATGCGGGAAAGCAGTAGAACGACGTGGCTCGACCTCGCATGGCCGGCACCCTTGATCCTGGCTGGAACGCTGGTTGCTGGTCTCATGATTGTATTGGGGGTGTCGCGAGGACGTGATCCGCAGGTCGACTGGAGCCTTAATTTTGCTGTGATTCGAGTGTTGTTTTTTGCGGTCTGGCTCACACGCGACCTGCAGTTTCTGCAGTGGATGAATCTTCGGCGTAGCAAGCATCCGCTGGTAATTGGGGTTTTGTTTCTGCTGATCTTCTACGTGTGCGTCATAATTCTGCTGGGTTCTCTAAAGATTTTCAGCTTGCCAGGAAGAGCGGCATTTTCAGCATTCTTCATTCCCTCTCCGGTCTACATGCTGGACCACCCCGCTTGGGTCCTGCGTCCCGCTATTTGGATCGCAGCTTTCGCGGTGCAGTGCTTGTTGATTGTTGTGTTTATCAGTTTGCAGAAGAAAATGATTGACGAATTGAATCCGTCGGCGAGTGCCCCCGCAGCAACGCCGATTGTTGCTCAAACCTAGACTAACTCCAAAAACTCAGAGTATTTTCCACCGTCTGGCTCGTGTGTTTAAACCTGCGATTTCGAAACAGGTGTTGGTTTGTGTGAGGCATTGCCTGACGCTAGCTGGTCGGTCCCTTCTTCTCCCGAGGCTTGGGACGATCAAGTCCCCGTCGTACAGCTTGGCTACTCTCCAAACTGGCCACGAAAAGCCGACTGTGCCGGACCTTAACCTATTAAAAAGAAAAGGGTTGCCACCAAGTTTGAAAGCGCTATCAAGAATTGATTTGCCTAGGGCCTCTCTTTGACTTACTTTTGACCCAGTCCGGCGTCAGATATAAACAGCGAAGTGGGGGAAGTCTCGGGGGGGCAAATCCTTGACGTTGAAGTTTTCCCGTTGACTTAGCATCTCTTTCTTGCAACATACGTTGCTGCATCGTGGGAACTCGCTCAGCCCAAACGTTCGTCAGAGGGCCCTCGCCTCGCGCCAAAATTGACCAAGGGGTGTGATCGGAAGCTGTAAAGGAGGGGAAATGAGAAAGAGACTCTGGGTGTTCGTTCTCGTCATTCTCATGCTGGGGTTCGTACCCGGTATGACTTTGGGGCAAGTGGCAACCACAGGAAAAATCGCGGGCGTCGTAACCGATTCTTCAGGAGCTGCCGTGCCGAATGCCACCGTGACGGTCAAAAGCACTGCGCTTATGGCGGAACGTACCACGACGACAGGTTCAGACGGCGCGTACCTCTTTGACCTGCTGCCGCCAGGCGCCTATGAGGTCAGCGTCACCTCCAAGGGTTTCAAGGGCTTCACCGAAACGGGAGTCGTTCTCACCGCGGGCTTCACCGCAACGGTGAACGCAAGTCTACAAGTTGGAGAAGTTACGGACGTGATCAGGGTCGAGGGCGAGAACGTGGTCGATTTGCAGGGCGTCCAGACCTCAACGACCTTTGACCAGACGCTTCTCCAAGACATCCCCAGCGGCCGCGATCCCTGGTCCACCGTCGCGCAGATGCCGGGCGTCACCTCCAGCACCTTCGATGTAGCAGGCAACAACAGTTACCAGCAGTCCGCGATGCAGGTGCACGGCAGCACGCAAGCCGAGCAGATCTATAGCTTCAATGGTCTGGATTTGAACTGGCCGGGGGCCAGCGGCGGTTACACGCAGTTCTATACGAATCATGATTCGTTCGACGAATTTCAAGTGGTGTCGGACAACGCGCCCGCTTCTGTTCCCATCGGCGGGATCTATATGAACATGGTCACAAAGTCGGGGTCGAATGACCTTCACGGGCAAGCTGCTCTTTACTATTTGACGGCCGCGACGCAAGCCGGCGTGAAGCAGCCGCTCTTCCAGGGCACGCCTGTGCCAACGGGTTCTCCCTTCAACATGACCAGAGACACTTCTGCCAGCCTTGGCGGCCCTGTCATGCGGGATAGGTGGTGGCTCTTTGGCTCGTACCGCCGCTACGACTTGAACCAGCGAATACTCGCGGTGACCAACCAGGCGGGCGTTCCCGTCGTGGATATCAATCATCAAACCAACACGGACTTGCGCAGCGATTGGCAGATCAATCCCAAGAACAAGTTCAGCCTCATTTGGCTGTACAACGAGCAGAATCGCTTTTTCCGCCGCGACACTGCCTATCAGTTCGTCACTCAGGATGCCAGTTGGCGGCAAATCGAGCCCGCTTACATTCTGGAGGGGCTATGGACCAGTCAAATTACCAATAACCTCTTGCTGGACTTTCGCATTGGCTGGAACAAAATCGTCTTCCCGCTTAGCTATCAGCCCGGCTCGACTGGTCTTAATTTGCAAGACATCGGAACCTCGACGGAGTCAGGCGCCGCCCCGAATGAGTTCATCAACCCCGCTTGGGTGCTCAAATGGTCCGCAAGCGGCTCTTGGTACAAAGCCAATTGGGGTGGAACACACAATTTTCAATTTGGTTTCGAATGGGGAGACAGCTACAACGCGTACATCTTTCAAGTGAATCAGGGGATTAACGCCATCTTCAACAGCCCTGGCCCGCAATCCTTTACTACGCCGTTCCAGGTCGTGGCCTACAATACGCCGACCACTCAAAAGAACTATTTCCGGGACACCAGTTTTTACCTGCAAGATGCCTGGACCGTGAAGCGCCGTCTCACCTTGAATCTGGGGATGCGTTACGATCGCTTCACCACTTACTATCCCGCGCAAACAACAGCTTCTAATCTGACCTTTCCTCAGCTTTTCAAAGCCGGTTTTGCATTCCCCGCGTCTGGAAACCTCGCGGACTGGAACACCGTTTCGCCGCGCATTGGAGTGGCATTTGACCCGACAGGAAAGGGTAATTCCGTGATTCGTCTTGGCTATGGCATCTACTACATTATGCAAGGCACTGGCCTTGCGGAGACATCGAACCCGAATGGCTTGATCACGCTCACCTTCCCTTGGAACGACTCGAACGGCGATAAGATTCCGCAACTCAACGAATGGCTTCCGGCGAATGCCACGCCCGTTGCCTCCTCGGGCGGCGCGCAAATCAATCGCAACATGAGCCGCCCCTATTCAGAAGAACTCAGTGCCGGGTACGAAAAGCAATTGTGGCGTGACCTCCGCGTTGCGGCTACTTACTACTACCGGACGAAGAAGAACCTGTATGGAACCGAAAACGCTGCGGTTGCGAAATCGGATTACGTCCCCATCACCTCTCTGAATGGCAGTCCGATCATGAATCCCCTCACGAACCAGCCAATGACGCTTTACAGTTTTCAGCCCGCAGATCCGTCAAAATTCGGGTTGTTCAACACCTTGGTGACGAACGTTCCCCAACTGGACAACAACTCGTACAACGCACTGGAATTCACCGCCGTCAAGCGCTTGTCCCACAAGTGGCAGATCCTGGGTGGATTCACCATTCAGCGCCAAAAGGGCGTTTTTGGCCGCGGCTTTTCGGATGAGGCCACCGGCGACAATTTCACCGACCCCAACAATGACATCAATAGGAACAACAACTTCCTCAATCTCGACGCCACTTATGTCTTCAAAGTGGATAGCACCTACGAACTTCCTTGGAAATTCGGCACCAGCGTCAATTTCCAGCACTACACCGGCTTCCCTATCCAGCCAACAGAAACTTTCTCCGTGCCAGATGGCCAAGGTGTTCCTATCGCCGAGACGGTCATCCTTCAACCGGCGGGCATCCAGCGCTTGCCTAGCGTGAACCAACTGAATTTGCGATTCTCCCGCGAATTTGTTTTCAGCGACCGCTGGCACGTTATGCCAACGATTGACTTCTTCAATCTGACAAACTCTCAAACCACGATTTCCGAAGTGACTCAATGGACGCCTCCCAATGGGGGCGCCTTTTTGAAGCCATCACTCGCGATCAACCCGTTCGTGACGCGCTTTGGTCTGCGTTTTACGTTCTAGCGCGGATCGGCGGCGGCGCGAATTTCGGCAAAACTTCTAAACGGCGGGCTGGGCGAATAAACGCCCGCCCGCCGATTCGTTTGAGTGGCAGCCAGGCGACATTTCACATAGACTCCGGTTTCACATAAGCTCCGTTTCCTGGGACTTTGCGACAAGAGGGAGGAACTATGCGCATTCGAACGTACCTGCTAGGAGCAGCCGTGATCATAACGGCGCTGACCTGCGCGAGCCATTTGCAGGCGCAGACGGCGACGCGCAAGTCTCCACTCACCATCGAGCAGTTAATCGAAATCAAGCATCCGTCGGATCCGGTCTGGTCTCCTGACAACAAGCATGTTGTCTTTACGTGGGACCGCGCAGACATCAAGAATTTGTACGTCGCGAACGCGAATGGCAGCGGCGCACCCATTGCTCTCACGTCGTTTCCCGAAGGCGGAGTTGCTGATGCGTTCTGGAGCGAAGATGGCGAAAGCGTTTATTTCGTGCACGAAGGAGATTTGTGGAAGGTTCCCGCAGCCGGCGGCGAAGCCAAGACTGCTTGGACCAAGCCAGACCGTGGCAGTGGATTCGTCCCGTCCCCGGACGCGAAGCGCGTGGCGTTCGTTCGCGCCAACCGCACGGATGAACAAGCAGCGCGCAAAGGAAGCGATCTCCTCATTCGCTGGCTCTCCGATGGCACGGAATCCACCGTCGCGCATGACGACGTGAGCATCCGCGGCATCGTTTGGTCGCCCGACGGCAAATCCATTGCGTATACCGCCGGCTCCAAAATCATCCATCATGATGAATCCCCCGCGTACTCCGGGGCGAAACTCATTTATCGCGTCTCCGAGTATGTTCCGGGCCAAATCTATGCTCTGAAGTTGGACGGCGGGAAGCCGGTACCAATCAGCACTCCCGGCGAGTACGGTGGCTTGGCGTGGGTAGATTCCAATCGCCTCGTTTTCGATGGTGAGTCAAAAGACTTCAAGAAGTATTTCATCTATGTCGCGGACGCCACCACCGGTTCCGTGAAAGCCATTCACGAAGTCGACGAAGAAAAATTCTGGAGCATTCCCGACTGGGGCGAAGCGGGCGCACAACCCTGGCCCTCACCCAACGGCAAGTGGATTGCTTTCCTCAGCGATCAGGATGGCTGGGATCATCTTTATGTGATGCCTTCCGCGGGCGGGGACGCCGTCCAACTCACCAAAGGCCGCTTCGAAGCGTGGCGCCCGGCGTGGTCGCACGACAGCACACGCATCGCGTTCGATGCGAACGTGGAAGATCATCCCGGCGACCGGCGCATTGGCATCGCCACGATCGGCGACGATCCCGCGCAAGCAAAGATTGCGTACATCACAGACGCCGCCGGAACGAACATCGAGCCGCACTGGTCAGAAGGCGACGGCAGGCTCGTCTATCAGCACACCGACACGCACAACAGCGCGGATCTGTTCGCCATTGCCGCCCGCGAAGGCGCGCAACCGGCCCGCCTGACGGATTCGATGCCCGCTGACATCGATCGCACCCGGTTTGTCGAGCCGCAGTTCGTCCATTATCCGGGGCCCGATGGCCAGCAGGTTCCCGCCTGGCTTTTCGTGCCCAAAAATCTCGACCGCAGCAAGAAACATCCAGCGATTTTGTGGATTCACGGCGACGGCGTGAATCAGAACTATGACGGCTGGCACGTGCAGCGCAACTACGCCGTGTACTACAGCATTCATCAATATTTTCTGCAGAAAGGCTACGTGGTCCTCGCCCCGGATTACCGCGGGAGCATCGGCTACGGCCGCGATTGGCGCACCGGTGTTTACATGGACGTGGGCGGGAAAGATGCGAAGGACGCGTGGATGGGCGGAAATTATTTGAAGAGCCTGCCGTACGTGGACTCGAATCGCATCGGCGTATGGGGATTAAGTTACGGCGGATTCTTCACGCTCATCGCGATGACCGATCAGCCGACGCTTTTCCGCGCGGGCGTCGACGTCGCGGGCGTCGTCGATTACGTAATGTATTACTCCGATCCCTACCATGGCGATTGGACCGCGAGCCGCATCGGCACTCCTGAGGAGCATCCGGACGTTTACAAAAACGCTTCACCAATCTCGCACATTGACCGGCTCGAGCGCCCGTTGCTAGTCTTGCATGGCACGGCGGACGTCAACGTGCCATTCCTCGAATCGGTCTGGCTGATGGATGAAGCTCTGAAGAAGCACAAAGGCGACCTGGTTTCGTTCATGATCTACCCGGGCGAATTTCATTACTTTAGCCGCGAGCACGTGCTCCGCGATGCGTGGCACCGCGTCGACCAGTTTTTCGACACGTACTTACGAGCGCCCGCTACCACTTCCGGCGCTGCAAAAGCGCACTGAACCTCGACTCCGAAGTTGGATTTTGTCCCTCGACAAACTACCTGAAAACTGCCATTTCGACCGGGGGGACGGCGGTTTTGGCCGTCCCGAAGGGAGAAATCCCTCTTCAACTTCGGGATATCCAGGCTGAGAGATCAAGCGTCCGCGCGATGGAAGTGTGTCCTCTTAGGACTGGATCGTCAGGGGAAGCGACAGGACGAGTAACAGGATCACGATAAGCGACACAAGAAATTTCAGCGATACGAGGGATTTCATCGAGGACACACTCCCTGCCGTCCGCATCCCTGAAGCGACGAAGCTCAGGCCCGCGGACCGGCGATCCTTCGAGGATGCGGCCAGTCTATGCCTCAGGCGCATAAGTAAAAACTGGACCGAAGTCGCGAATCCAGGCAGCTGGCGCTTTGGCTGCAAACCCTGTCCAGAAGGGTAGCCCGCAGCCTGAAGAAGTGGTAAAGTTTAGGGGATTGGTCGCTCCCCGGAAGAAGAAACTTCCGTGCCAACGAAGTCCGAGATTCCGGAGGAGACTATGACCCTTCGTCAGATTACTACGTTTACCGCATTGCTTCTCGCCGCATGCGTTGCGGGCGCCCAAGAGAAACCAACTCCAGTCGTCAAGAAAGTTCCCATCAAACGGACTTCCCCGGCTTCGGGAAAAGAGATGTACACCGAATACTGCGCGGTTTGCCATGGTGTGGACGGCAAAGGTAACGGTCCGGCCGCCACTGCGTTGAAGACGCCGCCGCCCGACCTGACAACCCTGGCCAGGCGCAGCGAAGATACGCAGTTTCCGAGAGAGCGCGTGGCCACGATTCTGCGGAATGGCACGGATCTGGCGGCGCACGGTACTTCCGACATGCCCATCTGGGGACCGCTGTTCAAATCTCTGGCCCCCACGCATGACATTCAGGTACAGCAGCGGATCAAAAATTTGAACGATTACCTCGTATCTATTCAGGTCAAGTAGCCCGGAGCCGTCAAGAGAGCCGTGGGGCTTGGACAGCAGGTCCGTGCCCCACGCCGCTTCTTCTCTGTGCCCTCCGTGCCTGTTCGCTCCGTGCCTTCTGTGTTCAATCTTCAAGCTGTAGGCTGTGAGCTGTCAGCTCTCACCCTCTTTCCTGCCATTCGCACTCCTGTGCGTTGCCGCTGGGTATTCGTGTTCCCAGCGCGCCACGACCACGGACGCGAGACAGTTGCCAAGGACGTTGACCGCCGTGCGTCCCATGTCCATGAGCTGATCAATCCCAAAAAGGAGAAAGAGCGGCTCGGTCGGCAGATGAAACGCCGCTGCCGCCGCCAGCACGATGACCAGCGAGGCGCGTGCCACGCCGGCTGTGCCTTTGCTGCTGACGAGAAGCGTCAGCAGCATGACGGCCTGCTGACCCACCGTGAGATGAATCCCCGCGGCTTGCGCAATGAACAGCAAAGCGAGCGACTGGTAAAGGCTGGAGCCGTCGAGATTGAAGCTGTAGCCCGTGGGAAGGACGAAAGCGACCGTTTCCCGTGGAACGCCGAACGATTCCATCTGCTCCATAGCGCGCGGAAGCGCCGCCTCCGAACTGGCGGTGGCAAAAGCGATGGTGACCGGCTCAGTGACGGCGCGCAGAAATTCTCTCACCGGAACGCGTGCAAACAACGCGATGGGAAACAAAACGCAGCTGATGAAGAAGACAAGCGCCACGTACATCGTCGCGAGCAATTTCAAGAGCGGCAGAAGCACGCCCAAGCCGAGATGCCCCACCGTGTAAGCCACCGCGCCAAAAACGCCCGCCGGCGCGATGTACATGACAATGTTCGTGAACTTGAACATCGTCTCCGAAAGGCTCTCGGCAAACGACAGCATCGGGCGGCGCTTCGCTTCGGGGACCAAAATAAGCGCCATGGCAAAGAGGATGCTGAAAACGACCACCTGCAGCACTTGGCCTTCAGCAACGGACTTCGCGATGTTTTCCGGAAAGATGTCGGTAATCAGCTGCGCCGCGGTGTGCGGCGTTGCATTGAGCGATTCGGCGGCAGCGGAGGGTGGAAGGCGAACGCCTTCGCCCGCGCGGCTCAGGTTGATGGCCGCGCAGCCAATGAGCAGCGCGATCGTCGAAACAATTTCAAAATAAACAAGCGATTTGATGCCCAGGCGGCCAACTTTTTTCAGGTCCGCGTGGCTCGCGATGCCCACCACCAGCGTGCCGAAGAGCAGCGGCGCAATGATGACCTTGATAAGCCGTAAGAAAATGGTGCCAAGAAACTGCAGTTTCGCGGCAGCGGCGGGCGCGTCGTGGCCGAATTCCGCGCCGGCAAGCAAACCGACCAGGATCCACGCCGTCAGCGACCGCTTCGAGGTGGCATAAGCCGCGATGAGTAGGATCGCCAGCCAGCGCAGCACCATCGAAGCGAGATCGAGGTTCGGCCAAATGCTTATCCCGACAAGCAGCGAAGCAAGGATCGCAATCGCTGCCGAAACCATGGCCGCCAGCAGAAGTTTGTTTTTCATGGGAAGCTTTTTCGTAGCGCCGCCCTTCAGGGCGGCATCTGTTTCTGGGTTCGGAGAGCATGCGTGGGCAAGGTATGCGGGATGAGCCGGCTTGTCAATGGTCGTCCAAAGAGCGTTTGGACGTTGGAAGGTTTGAAGATCGAAAGCTTCAAGGGACTCAGAGCAACGGTCGGACGAGTTCCTAAACTCTGTTTGCGCGAGGAACGGCTTAAGCCTTGGCAGCCTCTTCCTCAATGAATGACATGGGGATTCTATTAGTCATATCGCAGTATAGGCTCTTGAAGTTCGCCTATTGAGTGTGAACTACAACAATGAGTACAAAGATCGGGACTAGGGGCATACAAATAGTTAGCACTCCCGGACTCAATAAGATTTGCCCCAGAACCAGGTCCATCGCTCTAGAGTGAAATTTTTGTAACTGCTCCCTCGTGTTTTCATCCGGCAAAAGGTCTAGGGCTCCGCTCCGAGATTTGGTCCACTGGCCCACAGATTCCCTGGAGCCGTACTTCCAGCGCAAGAACGAGGGTAGTATGCGATACGGGGTAAGATTATGGGCGTAGCGAATGAAGCCGTTCATCAATTGGCGTAGAGGCGTGTATGCAGGAATGCCTGTCCCACACGAACTAATACAGAGCAATGCTTTGCCATACAAAGTACTTGACAAATGTAAGCAGAAGGCCTAGAGTTGAGCCATGGTGACGACCCCGGGTCCTTTGCGCTCCCGCCGCGAGCCTATCCCCATTGATGCTCGGGCGGCGGACCATCTTCGCTATATCCGCGAAACCATGGCCAGCGCGGCGGAATTCACCGCGGTGCCGGGCTGGGGCGGCGTGGCCATGGGCATCACCGCGCTGGTGGCGTCGTTTGTGGCTTCGCGGCAAGCCAGCCCGCGCGCGTGGCTCATTGTATGGCTCGTTGAGGCGTTCGTTGCCGTAGCGATTGCCGCGCCCGCGGCCGCAACTAAGGCGCACCGCGCCAATGCGCGGCTTTTTTCCGGCCCTGGCCGCAAATTTCTTTTGAGTTTTGCTCCGCCCGTTGTTGTAGGTGCTCTACTGACCTACACTCTGTACCAGGTTGGCGCTCTTACGGTCCTTCCGGGAGTTTGGCTCTTGCTCTACGGAACCGCGATCGTCACTGGCGGAGCGTTTTCAGTGCGGGTTGTCCCGGTGATGGGGTTGTGCCTGATGCTGCTTGGCGCCGTGGCGCTTTTTAGCCCCGCAGGCTGGGGCGATGGATTCATGGCGGCAGGCTTTGGAGTGGTCCATGTCGGGTTTGGTTGGTGGATCGCCCGGCACTACGGAGGCTAAGAAAGATATGGCTAAGTCATCTGCTGTGCGTCAGGAACGGGTGCAACGCTCGCGCGACCGCGAAGCCATCCTGGAGTCCGTGAAGAACCCTGCACGGGAAGCCGCTCCCGCGGATCTGGACCGCTTGATTCATGAGCATGTGCGCCTCGGAATCGTCAGCGCTCTAGCGGTGAATCGCGCGCTGACGTTCAATGAGCTGAAGGCGCTACTGAAAGCTTCGGACGGCAACCTGAGCGTGCACGCGCGAAAACTGGAAGAAGCGGACTACATCGTTTGCGAGAAGTCCTTCGAGGGACGGACGCCCAAAACGGAATACCGGCTGACTCCTGCGGGACGCAAGGCGCTCGAACGCTATCTGAATCATATGGAAGCGCTGATTCGCGCGACGCGGGAGGGGTAGCGGGGGAAAATTTTTTTGGGCAACTGCTTTGCAATGCAAAGCAGTTTGTGTAGCAGCGGCCTGACTGCCGCAGGCAGGCTTTAATCCGCTGCTGTCTCGCAAGTTCGTTTTCTTTTGCGGCGGAGACTGGATAATCCAATGGAGTCGGGAACTTCGATAGAAACAACCTCAGAGGAAAATCAATTCACATCCCCGGCCAGTGCGCAGGGCCCGGCGCTGGGCACTTCGCATGTAGTGCCCATGCCGGCTGCGCGGCCTCCCGCGCCTGCGGCAGCACAGAACGCGGAGTTCGCGAGCGCGGCGAACGACGGTTTGCACGTGGCCATCATTACCGATGGCAACGGCCGGTGGGCCACTTCGCGCGGCCTGCCCCGTTCGGCGGGCCACCGCGCGGGAGCGGAAACTGCGCGCCACATCATCGAAGCGGCGCCGCGGCTCGGCATTCACACGCTGACGCTCTTCGCACTTTCTTCCGCAAACTGGAAGCGGCCTGCGGCGGAAGTCAGCGGGATTTTGCGACTGCTTCACGAGTACCTGCTCACCGAGACGGAGCACTGCGTCGAAGAAGGCGTGCGGTTGAGCATCATTGGCCGGCGCGACCGCGTGCCTGCCACGCTGCGCCAGGCCATTGCCGATTCGGAAGCCGCCACCGCGCGCGGGGCGCGGCTGCATCTGCGGCTGGCGATCGACTACTCGGCGCGCGAAGCGATTTTTCAAGCCGCGTGCCGGTTTTACAAAGCCACCGAACTTTCGACCGAGTCGTTTAGTCGCGTGCTGGCGGAAGTCCTTCATGGCGGCTCCACGGAAGTGGATTTGCTGATTCGCACCGGCGGCGAGCAGCGCCTGTCTGACTTTCTGCTGTGGGAATGCGCGTTCGCGGAGTTCGTCTTTGTGCGGAAGGCGTGGCCGGACTTTACGGTGGCCGACCTTGAAGGGGCACTGGAGGAGTTTGCGCATCGCGAACGCACGCGCGGCGCGCTACCGGATGCGCTGGCCGGATGAAACGGCGAAAGTTTCGTGCTGTTTTCATTAAATCAGCGTTGAAGGTGACCAAGGAAGCGACCGAGGGAATTCTCCACAGAGGAGGCTTTCAACATGAGACTGACTTGGTTCAAGGAGTGGGGGTGGTGGTACAGGCCCGTAGCTTGGCCAGGCTGGCTCGCGCTGATTTTAGTGCTGGCTTTCTGCGCGCAAGTGTTCACTGCGGTGGATCGCCATTCGCATTCGGCCTCGGATACGTTATACGGCATTTTCCCGTTCTGGGTTTCGGCTTGGGCGCTCTTCGGGTGGGTCGCGTCGCGCACTTCTCAGAAACTCAATCGCTGAACGCTGACCGAAAGACAAGGCTCAAGCGTTGCTGAGACCGTTTTTGGACCAATGTAGAGATTTTAGAAATGGGAGCGCAGTTCGCGGAAGGACGGCAGAATCACCAATTTGCCTGAACCGGCCAAGACCGGCTCATGTTCTAGCGTCCAGGTATGCTGGTGGGGAATGTACACGGCGTTCAGGCCGACTTGCATCGCGGGATTGATGTCACTGCGTGGGCTGTTGCCGATCATCCAGCCGTGGGCTTTGACGATTTTGTGTTTGTGCACCAACCCGCCGTAGGTCTGCGTATCTTTTTCCGGCACGATTTCGATGAATTCGAAAAATCCCTGTAAGCCGGAGCGCTCGACTTTCGCGGCTTGCTCCGCGGGCTCACCTTTGGTGAACAAAATCAGACGATGGCGTTCGGTTAGATATGCCAGCGTTTCCGGCACACCGTCCAGAATCTTCGGGGGCGTTCGCTCCAGCTCGATCACGCGGCTGTGAATCTGCGCGAGAATCTCGCGCCGGGCCATCTGGTCGGCTAGCTTCAGATAAGTCTCTTCAAGCGAACGCCCGAAGCTGCGTACGCCGTAGCCGTACTGCCGGATGTTCTTGCGTTCCGTTTCGTTCAGGATGTGCCGGATGTATGCGCGTGTATACCCGTACGGCTCTACGACGGAGATGAAGTCTTCAATCAGCTTCTCGTAGAAGACGTTATTTTCCCAAAGTGTATCGTCTGCGTCGATGAGCAGCGTGTGTCGTCGCATGGACTCCAGACGATGCGCAGCGCTCGCGCCGCGGACCGTCCCCTCAGCCCCTGTGTTATTCCTGCTTCTTCAGTCTACCAGTGACGTTGCAACTTTTCGAACGAATCTCCGGAAGCCAAGAGAGAAGCGTCGCCTGGCTAAGAGAGTTCGAACGGCACGAGCCGGAGGGCGTCTTCGGCGATGGCAGCGGCAGCCGCGGGCCTGCCAAGACTCCTCGCAGCTTCACGCATTGCATTCAGGCGAGCTGGGTTGTCCAGTAGAGTAGCAATTTTCCAGGCCGCTGCGGGCAGATTGTTGCAACGAATCGCGGCGCCGGCTTCGAGCAGGTGATCCGCGTTGCGTTGTTCCTGGCCGGGGATGGGTTCGATCAACGCCATGGGGAGCGCGCGGGCTAGCGCTTCCGAAGTGGTCAAGCCGCCGGCCTTGCCCACCATCAAATCGGCGGCGGCCATGTACTTATCCATTTCGGCGGTGAATCCCACAGCGCAGAGCCTGGAAGCGCCTGAGGGGAGCTTGCCCGCGGCTTTAGCCAAATCTTCCAGGCGTTTGCGCGTCTTTTCCGCCTTTCCGGCAATCGCCACAATTTGCCACGGTCGCTGCAACTCCAATAGTTCTTTTACCAATTGCTCGACCGGACCGATTCCGTAACCGCCAGCGGAAATGAGAATGATGGTTGCGTTCGGGTCGAGTCCCAAAAGTTTTCGAGCCTGGGCGCGAGGCAAGGGATTTGCAAAGAGCGGATCGATGGGGATTCCTGTCACGCATAATTTTTCGCGCGGCACGCCGATGTGCGCTAGGTATTCCGCAGCTTCCGGAATCGCAACGTAATAACGGTCCACGGTGCGGCAAAGCCACATGGCATGAACGTCATAGTCGGTGACCACGATGGCATTGCGGGCGCGCAGTTTATTCTTGGCAATGAGCCACGCGATGATTTCCGCGGGGAGAAAGTGCGTAGCGATGCAAAGATCCGGCTGGACGCGCTTGAGGAGACGGATCATCGGCCCGGTGTTCAGCCGGTCGAGCGCCAGGCGCGGCCTCAGGTGTTGCCACGGCTGGTCGGTGCGCTCATAAAGCACTCCCATCAGTTCGGGCGCACTGCGAATCATGGAAATGTAGGCTTTGTCGTAGACGCGCTGAAAGAATTTGCTGACGTGGCGCAGCGCGTCGATGTGCTCCACGATGCAGTCGCCCCGCGCCCAAAATGCTTTTTCGAGGGCCTGCGCGGCGCGCACATGACCCGCGCCGGACGTTGCCGAGAGCAACAGGACACGCGGCTTGCTTTTCATTGGCAGGTGAACTGCGGATTTGCAGATGGCATCAAGAAGCCTTGCGCTGACCGGTAGCGAGCCGCTCGAGGATGGTGCGGCCAAGTTTCTGCAATTCGCCAAAGCGCGTCAGGTAGTCCTGAAAATCGTGGTTCAGCAGTTGCGCCTGGCTGGCGTCCAGCTTCGTTCGCAGAATCATATCGCGCAATTTTACCGGGTGCGGGAGCAGCGCGTCTTCCTGGAGTTCTTCCAAGGCAAGACTAGGATCGTAGTGATACATGGTTCCCCCAGCGGCGAGCGAAAAGGAATGTACAAGCCCTATTGTACTCACCCTCAAGCGGGAGGAGAAATTTCGCGAGGATGGACGCTACCCGCGTGCAGCTCAGGCAGCCGTCGCGGTGGCCGGCACAAATTCGTAACGCGCAATTTTTGCCGCGATTCCCACGCGGCCGGTTTCGGTCGCTTCGACGCGCACAATTTTTCCCTGGCATCGAATATGGACGTCGCCCGATTGCGTCACCTGCTGTGGGAGCGTGATGACGAAATCAATTTCGTTCCCCACTTCGAAATCCGCTTCCGCAAGAAAATACAAACCTCGATAGCTGAGATCCCTGGTCTGCGCTTTCAGTTCGCGTCCCTTCGCCTCGCGAGACAACACGCGCAACGGAAGATTCATGTTAAATCGCCGCGCTTCACGGCGTTCGGATCCATCACTCATCAAATACCCCCGCCGTTCAGGATTTGGCGCAAAGCTAGCATTCGGAACCGCAAGTTTCAACGCGAAAATCCAACAATTTTGTCCTAGTACGAGGTCTTGCCGTATTCGGTACGAGAAGTCCCCAATGCCGTCGGCGGGCAGTACTGTAACTGTGTAACCTGATGGTTTCCCGCAAACATCGCCGCGTATGGATGCGCCTTCCGGCCCGCTTGCCTTGGGCCACGCCTCTCGGCCAGAAAATCGAATTAGCGGAGACGAAGGACGTTTCCCGCGGCGGCCTGCTCCTTTCTAGTAAGGAGTTGCATGCCCTGGGTGTACCGCTCTGGGTGACTTTTCCTTATGATGCTTCTCTGCGCGATGGCCAGCCGGAAGTACTGCCTTGCGTCGTGCGCTTCATCACATCTGATGAGGACAGCCATCACATAGCTCCTGCGCGTGAGAAAACTTCCCTCCAGCCTCCTTTTGTTTTGGCGATTCATTTCGAGGCTTCGGCGCACGCTGTCTCCAACGGAAATGGAGGGCGACGCGATCCCGAGCGCCGCGGCAGTCCTCGCCGCTCGCTGTTGTTCCCATTCGTGTGCGGCCCGAACAGGTTCCGTGGTTTGGAGAAACGATGTCGCTCGATTTCTCGGCGCGGGGTGTGCGTTTTCGCAGTCACCGCGAATATGCGGAAGGCAATTGTTGAGAATTGCCATGGAAGATTCTTCTTCAACTGCTTGGCAGGCTCTTCAGAATTTGGCGCCAGAGTTGTGCGCATCTCTCCCTCAACGGACGGCGTGGCGCTGGTCGTCGCCGTGTGCCGCGCGACCTAGCGTTGCCTTACGATCCCTTGGTTCAAGCTTTTCTGGTTCGATGCGTTAGACTGAAAAACTCTAGAACGCGCATTCATGAACGCCACCGCATCGCACAATTCGCGCAATTTCTTTCTGGATGGCCCTGTCGGCCGTCTCGAAGCAATTCTCTGGACACCTTCCGGTTCGGCGCGCCACCGTCCTCCGCTTGCCGCGGTGGTTTGTCATCCGCATCCGCTCTATGGTGGCACGATGCACAACAAAGTGGTCTACCAAACTGCGAAATCGCTCGATGCGCTTGACCTTCCCGTACTGCGCTTCAATTTTCGGGGCACGGGCCTGAGCGCCGGCAAACACGACCGCGGAGTTGGCGAGCAGGATGACGTTCGCACGGCGCTCGATTTTCTCGTGAAACAATTTCCGGGAGCGCCGCTCTTGCTGGCGGGATTCAGCTTTGGCGCCTGGGTGGGACTGCGCGTTGGCTGCGAAGATCCACGAGTTTCTCATCTGATTGGTTTGGGCATTCCTGTGAACAGCTCGGATTTTTCTTTCCTGAGACAATGCAAGAAGCCGAAGCTTTTCGTCCACGGAAGCCGAGACCAATACGGGGCAATAGAAAAGGTGAAACGTCTGGTTGCGTCATTACCCGGCGAGAATCATCTTGTCATTGTGGAAGGCGTAGATCACTTCTTCGCCGGCAAATTGGATCAGGTCGATGCCGCGATTACCACATGGCTTCGGGGCAATGTTTTCCGGCTTCGTCATTGATGCACAGCTTGTTTGTAAAACTCCCATAGCTTGTCATTTCGAGGAGCGAAGCCTGCCGGGAGCAGACGGGCGACGAGGAATCGCGGCTGGGTCGATCCCGCGCGTCTTCCTCTCATCGGGTTACTCGAAGCGGGGACCAAGCCAGGATTCCTCGCTTCGCCTGCTTGCCGCAGGCTGGCTCGGAAAGACAACATCATAATATTTCACCAAGCTGTTGAGGGAATTGTTGGAATGAATTCCTTGTTGCGGTATTTACGCGCTTTCGCCGCGTGAAAAGAGTTTGCTGAATTCATTCTCCGTTGCGGGCGGGACGCCGACCAACCGTGCGTTAGCCTTTGCATGCTCCACGCGAGACATTCCCACCAGGGCGGTGGTGATTCCAGGCGCGGACCGCGCGAATTGCAGCGCGCGCTCCGCATCGTTTTCAAGACCGAAAGCTTCGGAAACGAATGCCGGCAGATTGCGCGCCACTTGCCCCTGCAGGAGCGAGGCGCTTGCGACCACGGTAATGTCCAGGTCACCCGCTGTTTCCACTAACGTGCGCTCACGTTCCCGCAAGATTTGATTTCCCATCGTCAGCGCTTCCGTCATTCCCAAATTGAAGGGAAGCTGCACGAAACGGAAGTGATGCACGCCACCGGCAATTTCCTGTGCGATGTGGGCGATTTCGCCGAGCTGCATCGCGTCTCTCGCCCGCGGGTCCTGGCGGAAGCCGTTCCAGGTGGCCATGCCGTAATAGCGAATTTCGCCGGCCTCCACCGCCGACTCCAGAAATTCGAATGCGTTGCGCACACGCTCAAGAAATTCGGGCTTGGCGATTTCGGAAAGCTGCGTCTCAGGATTATGAAGGTAGTATACGTCCACGCATTCGACGCCCAGGTTTTTCAAGCTGCGCCCAAGCTGATCCTTCAGGAATTTCGGCGTCATGCAATGGCTGCCGGCGGCCAGGTCCTTGGCGCTGAAAATTCCGTGCTGAATGTATTCGCGGAAGAAATATTCGTTGGGATCAGCGGGCATGGAGCCGTCCGGCGTCAAGTAGCCTCCCTTGGTGCACAACACGATTTCTTCGCGCGAAAAACGTTTTGCCCAAAGTTGCTGCAGCGCCGCGCCGATGCTGCGCTCGCTGTGCTGAAAGCGATAGTTAATCGCGCTGTCTATGACGTTGATTCCGCTTTCCACGGCAGCAACGACCGCAGCAGTGTAGGCTTCGTCAGTTCTTTGGTCCGGCTGCCCAAGGTAGGTTCCGATTCCCAGCGAAGAAAGCAGCATTCTCTGCGCATCCCGGAAATGCCCCTGCGCGGCGCGTCCGGTAAACCGCTGCGCGTAGCGCGTGGTCCCTTCTTTAGTGGCCGATGTAGTCATGACGCTCCTTCAGGCAATGGGGCAGGCCCGGCAGCAGGATCTTTTGCCGGCTCGCTTTCCGGCGGGGCCAACAAACGCGAACAGGCCCGGAGAATCCTACGATAAGGCCAGTCCTTTTCGCGGAAGAAAATCTCGCCTTCGCGGGGGTTGCTGTAGAACCAGCGCGAGACGAGCGACAAGTCTTCGGAGAGATCGCCGTTGGGCGAGGTTCCGGGCAATTCCAAATAGTCGCGGAAGATCTGTTCTGCGGACCGCGGCTGGCTGGCGATTTCCGAAAAGCGTAGAAAAAACGGCTCGGCCAAACGGCCGCCGTGCACGGCGAAAACTCCTATTGTTTGCTCTTCCGCGGCGCGCTGGAGAATCACCGCGTGCAAATCCTGAATGCGCCGCGTGATTTCTGGCCGTCCACGCAGAAATTCGTCGAGCTTCTCCACTTTTTTGTGCAGCGCGGCGGCGCGCTCGAAGTCCAGATCTTCGCTGGCCTTTTCCCGTTCCTCTTCGAAAGCGCTCCGAAGCGAATCTCCGCTCGTCTCCAGAAATTGCACGAGGCGACCGACTTCCACGTCGTATTCTTCTTTGGTGCAGCCCGCAAAGCACGGCGCGAGGCACATTTTCATTTCGGAGTAGATGCAGCCGGGAAAGGAAGGATCGCGACGGATTTTGATCTGGCAGCGCCGCACTTTGAAAAAATCCAGCACACGCTCGGAAAAAGCTTCCGCCGCTCGTCGGGAAGGGAATGGACCGTAGTAAGAGCCTGCGACGGGAGCGCCGGCCGCGTCCAATTGGACTTTTCGCGTTACATAGCAGCGGGGGTAAGCATTGCGCAGATTTACTTTCAGGACGACCGGAGGTCGCAGACGCATCAAGTTGCGATAGCGCTTCGGGAAAAGATGCTTGGCTTGCTGATAGTACGCGAGAGTCTGCTCGAAGCGCGAGCCGGTCCGCCGGTAGCGGATTCCGCGCGCAAACTCGCGCAAATTGAGCCGCTTACTCGCCGGATCAGCAGGGCCAAGCAGCCGCTGTAAGCGCCGCTGCAAGTTCTGCGTGCGGATCAGAAAGGGCTCGGCCCTTTCTTCGCGGGGCTCGATCAGGCAAATGGCAGAGTGCGCCGGCAAAGTAGGGAAGAATTCCTCCTCCGCCCGCGCTGCGTCAAATTTGAGACCGCAATCGAGATCTAGCACATTTTGAGAATACTACGAGGCCTTCGAAGCGCTAATCAGTCAAGAGCGGCCGCTTCGTAACGGATGGAAATACCTGCTTCGGAATCTTTCTTAAATCGAACTCGCGCACCTGCCGGATATCTCACCAAAAGTTTATCATTCGCTTCCCATTCCAGGCGTATCTTCAAGTTGCCGTCCGCTACAAAAATATTCCCAGCCTCGTTGGGAAGCTTTTTCGCACTTGGCAACACCGAGACCTGCGTGCTGAAGCCCGTTGTGGCGCCACAATCTCTCTCAAACGCGATGGCCTTTGTTATTCCGTCGGGCGACAGTTGTTCGTAGCCAATCTCGTTTCCACAGAGGGCACACCCTGCGTTCGATGAAGTATAAATGGCTAGCGCGAGGAGTGCACCAGCCCATGGCCGCCGAGAGATCACGACCTTAAAACCCAGGATGAGATCAC
>JAWOLO010000067.1:0-2799 GCA_033853375.1 Terriglobia bacterium | reverse complement strand
TCCCCTGTTTGCGCACCACCACCAGATCGCCCGGGAGAATCCCATCGTCCTTCATCGACTCGCCTTTCACCCGCCGCGCGAACGTCTCTCCCTCTCGCAACAATGGCGGTAGGATCGCCACCAATTCGGCTTGTGTGATCGGTTCGATCGGCGCCCCGGCCGCGACCATCCCGAGCATTGGAATCTGCGCCGCACCGAGTTGATCCAGCGCCATCTCGACCGCCAGCGGCACCTCCCACGTACCGGCCTCATAGCGGCTGATCGTCATCCGGCTCAACTGCAGCACCTCCGCCAGCTTCGCCTGCGTGTAGCTCAACCGAACCCGCGCCTGCCTGAACTGTTTGGCCGTCATGTCACAAACTGTTACATCCCGGAATACGGGATGTCAAGGGGGGGGCAATTGGGCGCTACATGCTTAATAGGAGCACCGACTGGGAGTGGGAATCGATGATCGGTGAGATTGGCTTCGGCAATGTGGGGGACGCGAGATCGGCCACGCAGCCAACATCGACTCAACAGATGCTAGCCGGCACGACGGAGATTGAGCAGGCGTTCTACGCAGTCTAGTGGCGAGGCGCTTTGGTCAGTCTTGTCTTACCCTTTCTCGCCAGCTCGAGGAGTACGCGCAAACCATAATAGAAACATTCCTTATCGTACCGCTTCTCCCATTCCTTGAGGGTGCGCTGCCCCGCTTTGCTCTTTCGGCGAAGCGCCTGTACCACGTCCTTGTGAAGCCGGCAGCGCGACTCGGAAGCCCGCTGAATCCACATCGGCGGAATGTTCGCTCCGCCTCGTTGGAGAAGCCGATAGCCTTTCAACACGCTCCCACCAGCACTGTCAAACAATGACGCTTCTCTCGCCATGATAAACCTCCTCGTCATAAGAGCCAGACAGACTCAACTGATATGGACGAGTATTGCTAAGCCATGCCGCCTACATCCGCCCGAACGTGATGCTGCTTAACATAGCTCAGGCTGGGACGATTTGCTTCTTTCTTGAGAAACGGTACCGGATACCGCTTTCTCGGCTTCAGAATCCTTGTCTCAACCTTCCACAAGCACGGTCGATTTCTCAAGGATTTTGACTTATCCTAGGACCGGCCCAAAAACAAATTGTTTTGACCGAACGGATGTGGGAATTACGATCGATGGTTGGGATATTCCACGGTCTTTTTCCTGGGCTCATCATCGTTTCGTTAATTGTCGTTGGGTGTCAGGGATCTTCAGGCTTCGTCGAAGGCACAACCATCGGAATCGTGATGCATAGCCCAACCACGTTTCCTGTGGTTTTCTTCAATTCATATACGGGTGAGGGGCTGGCGAAGTTTCCTGAAAATGAATGGAGCACCGTTGACGTGACGAGAATCGTTCCGGATGGAGCAAAAGCGATCTACCTTTCCGGTCTCTTGATTATTACGCACGGCACGTTGGAGGAGACCTGCGATCTGACGTTGGCATATCGCGATCGGGGAGAGACAGAAGATTATCCCTACATAGCACAAACCGTGGAAACGGTGGTAGGCGGCGGAGCGCGCACCCCCCACTCAATCTGGATTGCTGTCCACGACAGCAAATTCCAGATCAAATGGCGAAGATCCACAATGGGCAATTGGCCCGAGAATTGTGCCTATGGCATCAATCTCAATCTCGTCGGGTACTTGCGCTAGATTAGCGCGCGCTTTAACAGCCATAAATGATCCCTCAGAGCTTGCTCGCCTTCCTGCCATGGGAATCGCGCCAGTGCTGATCCAACTGCGACCGTCGTGCGAGGCCCTTCCTAGGGCGCGGGCCCCTGGAGCACAGGACCAGCATGGGTGTCATTCCAGCCCGATTGCCCCCACAATTTTGTACTGAAACCGGTTCGGCTCTCACACCCTCGCTTAGGACCAACGCGAATGACCGAGCCGAAGGCTCGCACTACGCCGCGCCATGCTGCTTAAACCATGCCTGCAGGCGATTCCATCCGTCCTCCGCTTGCTCCTTGCGATAGCTCGCTCGATAGTCGGCATGGAAGCCGTGCGGTGTGTCCGGATAGACGATGATCCGAGACGCACTGTTCGCTGCCTTCAGCGCTGTCTGCATTTGCTCCACCGTCTCAAGCGGGATGCCTTGATCGTTTCCGCCATAGAGACCGAGCACCGGGGCCCTCAGGTTAGTAGCAACGTCTATCGGGTGTTTGGGTTGGAGGTCGCTTGGTTTGCCGACCAGCCGTCCATACCAGGTTACTCCGGCTTTGAGTTGGCTACTGTGCTCGGCATACAACCAGACGATCCGCCCGCCCCAGCAAAATCCTGTAATGCCGAGCTTCTCAACATTTCCTTCCCCGGAAGCCTTCACCCATGCCACGGCTGCATCGAGATCTGCCAGCACTTGAGCATCTGACACCTTGGCCACGACTTTGCGGATCTCGTCGATGTCGGACAGCTTCGAGACATCGCCCTGCCTCGCGTAGAGCTCTGGTGCGACAGCCAGATACCCCAGCTTGGCGAACCGACGACATACATCCTTGATGTGCTCGTGGACGCCGAAGATTTCCTGGACGATCAGAACGACCGGAAACGAGCGTCCTTGTGACGGCATAGCCCGGTAGGCGGGAATATTGCCGTCGCTTGTCGGAACCATGACTTCGCCAGCCGTCAATCCTGTCGAATCCGTGGCGATCGTCTCGGCGGAGATAGGGCGCACAGCCAGAGCAAAGCCGATCGCGAGCGTCGACACCACGAACCTACGCCGCGTCACCTCAACCGCCTGAATCGAGCCAGGCAAATGTCCGCTATGTTGGCCGTTACCCCACATACTT
>JAWOLO010000066.1:0-7969 GCA_033853375.1 Terriglobia bacterium | reverse complement strand
TTGGCTTATGCGCGGCCGCGGTCCCCGGAATTTCATCCTGCGGACTTGAACGCGACCGTCGAACAAGCGGTGTTTCTGGCGCGCCAGCAGGTTCGCACCAAACCCATCGAAATTACTCTGACGCTGGAGAAAAAGCTGCCGAGGATTATGCATGATCCGGTTCAGATTCAGCAGGTAGTCTTGAATTTACTTTTAAACGGCATTCAGGCGATCCAGAAACAAGGACAGATTGATGTTGCTTTGCGGCAGGAAGGCGAATGCGCCGTGATTCGAATCAGGGATACAGGGAAGGGGATTGCTCGCGAGTCCCTGCCAAAGATTTTCAAACCGTTTTTTACGACGCGAAAAGAGGGGACCGGCCTGGGGCTCCCGCTGGCGAAAGGCATCGTGGAGTCACACAAAGGAAGAATCGAAGTAACGAGCGAGCCAGGGGAGGGCGCACAATTCGAAGTCTGGCTGCCGATTTCGAAGCAGGGCAGCAAAGGCGAGAAATCCGGTTTCGAATCATAAGCGTCGGGCAAGGGGCGCAGTTATTTAACAACGCGTTGCGGGGAGTGATAAAGTAAGAATAATGGCGCAAAAGAAAGTTTTGATCGTAGACGACGAAAAGCTGGTGCGCTGGGCGCTCGCGAAGAAGTGCGCGGAATATGGTTACCAGAGCGTGGAAGCCGTCGACGGAGAAGAAGCGCTGCGCATGATGCAGAACGAGTCGCCGGACGCCATTCTACTGGACGTGCACCTTCCCGGCCAGAGCGGCATCGAGGTCCTGGAAAGACTGAAGCAGAACGGCGACACGCGCAGCGTGATCATGATGACCGCCGATCCGCAACTGGAAGACGTGAAGGCGGCGCTGCGCCTGGGCGCGTACGACTTCGTCAGCAAGCCGATCAATTACGAAGAACTGGGAGTGACGCTGCAAAACGCGCTGGAAGCGGGAGCGCTGCGCACGGAAGTGGAATCCTTGCGCGGAGAAGTACGGCGACGCACGGGCTATCACGACGTGATTGGCGTGTCGCGAAAAATGACGGAGCTGATGAAGTTCGTCCAAAAAGTTGCGGCCAGCGAAGCCAGCACGATTCTGATTCAGGGAGAAAGCGGAACGGGCAAGGATCTGGTGGCGAAAGCGATTCATTACCAGAGCGGCCGCAAAGACAAACCGTTCGTGGCGATCAACTGCTCCGCGATTCCGGAAACACTGATGGAAGCGGAACTGTTCGGCCACGAGCGCGGCGCGTTCACCGACGCCAAAGCGATGAAGAAAGGCCTGTTTGAAGTGGCCGACGGGGGAACGCTGTTTTTGGACGAGATTGGCGAGCTTTCACCGCTGCTTCAAGCAAAACTTTTGCGCGTGCTGGAAGACCAAGTCATCCGGCGCGTCGGCGGCGTGCGCGATATCCAAGTGGACGTTCGCGTGATCGCGGCGTCGAACCGCGACCTGGAGCGCGCCGTGCGCGAGGGCCATTTTCGTCAGGATTTGTATTACCGGCTGGCGATTATTTCCATTTTTCTTCCGCCGTTGCGCGAGCGAAAAGAGGACGTGCCCGCGCTGGTGGATTTTTTTGTGGACCATTACAACCGGAAATTCCGCAAGAACGTGCAAGGGCTGAACGAGGAGACCCGGCGGCTGCTCATGAATTACAGTTGGCCGGGAAACGTGCGCGAGCTGAAGAATGCGCTGGAGCGCGCCATGCTTTTGGAAGAAGGCACGCTGCTGAAGCCGGATGACTTGCCGTTTGCAGTGGCCAGCGGGCGCAGCGGAACAGCGGGCACTGCGCCTACGGCGATGGAAGCGAGTTCGTCTGGAACGCAGGAGTCCGTGGAAGGCGGATCGAAGCGGCGATTGCCAGCGCTTTCCATCCCGGAGGGCGGAACGTCGCTCGAAGACATCGAGCATGCTCTCGTGGAGCTGGCTCTGAGGCAATCTCATGGCAACCAGATCAAGGCCGCCAAGCTGCTGGACATCAGCCGCGACGCGCTTCGCTACAAGATGAAGAAATTTGGCTTGGCCCACGGAGAAGAAGAGCAGCAGCCCTCGCCGACACGCTCCTGAACGCCAACGGAAGAACAACTTTTCGAGAATCTCGCAAATCCTTATCTAGCTTGTCACCCATTGTGCGCAGCGCGGGAAAGGCGTACGATATGCTCATCGAAGGCCCCCCCTGGATACCTCTGTATGCCTCTAGATGCAACTCCCACATAAAGGAGGTCAACATGCGCGCGAACGCGCCGACTCGTCGAGAATTTTTCACATACGCCGCAGCCGCGACGGTGGCGTCGGCGTTGCCTGTATCTGCTCAAACCAAGAACCAAACCAAGACGGACACAACAGTTCTTCCATTAGTCGTGGATGTGATTGGACCAATGGCCTTCCGATGGAGCGAAAAGAAGTTCGAGCTCTGGATGCCAGATCTTACGACACCTAAGAACCTAAAGAAGCCAGGAGTAACGCAGCACCAGGCGGGAATCATGACAGGAGTGACCAGCATGGAGCTGAAGGAATCCGGCAACTACAAGCTCTCTGGCCCGTCTGACTCATCCGGCAATCCCACGGTGTACTCACCGCAGGGCTGCCAAGTCTACGAGACTAAGGTAAAGGATACATCGACGCCCACCAAATACATTTATATGTCACTTCCGACTCCCCGCTGCGTTGTTGTGCTAGACCCCGTAGTGGCGACAATTTCAGGGTCATCGCCAACGGCCTCCGGTACTTTCGCGGTGGGTGTGCGACTATTTTATGACCAAGCAAACAAGCCTGAACTGTGGTACCCCGATGGACACTCGGTGACCATTCCGTTCTATGCCTCGCCGTTGGAGAAACAAACGAATATGCTGATAGGCTACGCGCCGTACGACACTGCCGATCCTAACCATGACCACGCCAAGGCGTCCTTCCACGAGATCTCGCTGCTTTTTCCGCCGCTAGACTTGCAGGTGGAGTTTGATTCTAAGCCTGTGAATAACTTAGGTCAGTTCGCAATAAGGATGGGTGGGCCACTCCACGACTGCAAGAGTCCTGTCATAGGAGTGGGCGGGTCATCATAGGTGGCGCTTTATGAACCGTTCGAGTCCGTTCCGGGAGATTTGTCGGAGTGACGTTTAGGCAATTCCGCTTGGTATATGTTTTATGCGCTCGACCCAACGAGATGAAGGGACCGACGCTTTATCCCTTGTCGGGCAGACCATATCGCACTACCACATTGTCGAAAAGATTGGCGCTGGCGGCATGGGAGTGGTCTACAAAGCCGAGGATTGCAAACTTGACCGCTGCGTCGCACTAAAATTCCTTCCGGGCAATGTCGCTGGAGATTCTCACGCTATAGAACGCTTGAAGCGCGAGGCCAAGGCTGCCTCAGCCCTCAACCACCCTAACATTTGCATCATCTACGAGATTGACGAGCAAAGTGGAAAAACGTTTATCGTCATGGAGTATTTAGACGGCTTGAGCCTCAAACATCGAATCGGAGGCAAGCCGTTGTCATTGCCGCTTGCGCTTGAACTGGGAATCGAGATTGCAGATGCGCTCGAGGCCGCGCATAGCAAGGGAATCATCCACCGAGATATTAAACCAGAGAACGTATTCGTGACTGCAAGGGGACACGCCAAGATTCTCGATTTTGGTTTGGCAAAACTCGTCCCCTATGTTGGCGCTGATCTATCGAATATGCCCACCGCTTCCGACCTGGGAGCTCTTACCAGTCCCGGCGAAGCCATTGGCACTATTGCCTATATGTCACCAGAGCAAGCGCGGGGCGAAGACTTGGACGCACGAACAGACCTGTTTTCCTTCGGTGCGCTCCTATACGAGATGGCAAGCGGCCGCAGGGCCTTTCCCGGCAAAACTGCCGCCATCGTTCATGAAGCAATTCTTAATCGAGCTCCCGTACCGTTGGCTCAAGTGAAGCCTCGACTCCCGCCAGCACTTGACGAAATTATCGGGAAAGCGTTGGAAAAAGACCGGAGACTGCGTTACCAAAGCGCGGAGGAAATCCGCAGAGATTTACAGCGCCTCAAACGAGATCTGGAAATGGCGCACGCAGGCGTTGTGTCAGCAAAAACCGGGGCGCAACCGGCTCCTAAATCGACTCGATGGCTACTGCCAGCGATTTTTTTAACTCTCGCCACCTCACTGGGTGTGCTGGGTTGGTTGTTGCGTCCTCATGGGGCTCACGCACTAACAGACAAAGATACCGTTGTCCTCTCCGACTTCACGAACACTACAGGCGACCCAGTGTTTGACGGCACGCTCCGGCAGGGATTGTCGGCTGAACTCGAGCAATCTCCTTTCTTCAGCATTATTTCTGAGGAGCGCATTCAACAGGCGCTCCGGTTGATGGGGCAGCCGTCGGATGCGCGCCTGACACCCGGCATAGCCCGGCAACTTTGCTCGCGGACAGGGAGTGCGGCTGTTCTCGACGGTTCGATTGCCACGCTGGGGACCCAATATGTCCTGGGTCTTAAGGCGGTGAGCTGCGGCAGTGGAGAATCCCTCGCCGAGATGCAAGTCACGGCAAACGGCAAAGAACAAGTCTTGAAAGCACTGGTAAAGGCTACGACAAGCTTACGGATTAAGCTGGGCGAATCCCTTAGCACGGTTGAGAAATTCAACGCACCAATTGAACAGGTGACAACGCCATCGCTCGAAGCCCTTCAGGCTTACAGTCTGGGCCGGACGATGATAAACAAACAAGACGAAGCCGCCGCCGTACCGTTTTTTCAGACAGCCATCCGTCTTGACCCAAATTTTGCCATGGCCTATGCCTCGCTTGGAGTTGTCTATTACAGCTACTCGGAGAAGGACAGCCTGGGTTACTTCCAAAAGGCCTACGAGTTACGCGAGCGCGTAGGCGAACGAGAAAGATTCTACATTGAGGCTCATTATTATAGTTACGTTACGGGAGACTTGGAGAAATCGCGGCGGGCGAACGAGGTTTGGGCGCAGACCTATCCACGAGACGATGTCCCGCTTTACAACCTGAGTAGCTTGATCTACCCGGAACTTGCCGAATACAACAAGGGCCTGGAACGAGCCAGCGAGCTCTTGCGGCTTCAGCCGGAGGATTGCGGGAGTTATTACTCCGTGCTCTTCTCTTATCTAAACTCAAATCGCTTGAACGAGGCGCAAGCTACTGCCCGCGAAGTGCGCGACAAAAAAATCGACTGCCCATTCTTGCGTTTCGAACTGTACAAGCTTGCTTTCTTGCAGAATGATGCAACCGAAATGGGGCAACAAGCAGCCGGCGCGGCCGGTAACGCGCAAATAGAAGGATTGTTGCAAGGTGCTGCGTGTGATACCGCGGCTTACGCTGGGCACATGAGGCTCGCTAGGGAATTGTCGCAACGGGAGATTGCCGAATTCCAGCGGGCCGAAATGAAAACGCAGGTTGCATGGCGAAGGGTTCTCTCTGCATTGAGGGAAGCACTACTGGGGAATGCGGCCGTGGCCAAGCAACAAGCCACCGTGGCAGTTGGCATGTCGGGGAGCCGCGATGTGCAGTACGCGGCGGCGCTGGCGCTAGCCTTCGCGGGGTATTCCCGCCAGGCACAGGGGCTTGCGGATAGCCTGGGAAAGCGCTTCCCGGAGGATACTCTCGTCCAATTCAATTTCCTGCCCACATTACGTGCACAGCTTGCGCTCAGGAGCAAGAACGCATTAAGTGCGATTGAGATTCTTAAGGCTGCTGATCCGTATGAGTTGGGGCACACAGATACAGCTCCGCTATATCCAGTGTTCGTGCGCGGCAACGCGTACTTGGCCGCGCGGCAAGGTACAGCTGCAGCCTCTGAGTTCCAAAAAATCTTAGATCATCCCGGCGTGGTCGTGAACGATCCGATCGGCGCCCTCGCCCGCCTCGGTCTTGCCAGGGCGTATATGTTGGATGGCGACACGGAGAAGGGTCGTGCCACATATCAGGATTTCCTAACCCTCTGGAAGGACGCCGACCCCGACATCCCCGTCCTCAAACAAGCCAAAGCCGAATATGCAAAATTGCAGTAGTCGTCAGCACGTTCTGTCTCACCGTTGTCCTAAGCCGCGGAATGCCCCGTAGGAGAACGCGTTGACGGGAGCGGCGAGGAGCCCCCGCACTCCAAGGAAAATGCTGTCCTGACTCTTCGACTTACCTGCCGGCAGCGTCAGGGTAAGAGGGCAGCGGAACATTTAATTCTCAGAATGGCCGCTCGTAGTCTCGGAGAGGCCGACGGTGATAGGGCCCTTTTTGACGAAGGCTCTTCTTCCGAAATTGGCGATCTTGCGAAATTCTTCGTTTGCGGCCGGGCCGACGGACAAGGGGAGCGGCGGTAGGAGCTTGCCGGAGGCGAGGTCTTCGAGGGCGAGGAGGCGGCCGGTGAGTTCTTTGGCGGTCAAACGGCCGTCGCGGTAGAGCGCACGGAAGAAGTCGGGCGCGTGAGTCGCGCCTTTTTGCGTATTGCATTCCATGCAGCAGGAAACGAGGTTGCGGTAGGAATTCCGCCCGGATTGGACCTGCGGCACGACATGGTCGATGCATTGCACGCGCGTGTCGGTGCGGCGGAGGCAATAAAAGCAGAAGCCGCACTCGCGCGCGTGGATGGCTTTGCGCAGGGCTTTGGTGCTCAGGAAATCCACTTCTTCCAAGTTGAAGGCGGAAATCTGAGGCGCGGGTTTGCAGGTCTCGGGAGGATCGAGACGGGGAACGGGGACCTCTTCCGGCAAACGCACCTCGACGACGTGACCAGTTTTGCTGCGTTCGACCAGGCGGAAAACGCCGTGGTCAACGAGGCGACGCACGGCTGGACGCACGGCGCCGGTGCAAAGTCGAGTGCCTCGGGCAAGCCAGTCCATCGAAAACTGGAGCCGAAGCTTGCCTTCGAGGCGGGTGTGGCGGAAGAGATAAAAATAGACGACCTGGTCGGTGCTAGAGAAGCGCAGGCGCGGGACGAGAACGTCGGTGAATTGTTTCCAGACGAGTACAGCATCGGGTATTTTGGTTTTCATGGTTTGATCCTGAGAGAGAAGCTGAAGAGTTCAAAAGTCAAAAGTCCAAGAGTCGAAAGCTAACAGCGAAAGAAAAGGCAACGACTTAACACCCCGACCAGGTCCCGACAGAATCGGGATCTTCGATCGGAGCAGGCGCCGAACACCAAGGACGGAGCACGGAGGACACAGAGAACGGAAGCGAACGGTTCACAGCCGACAGCTAACAGCAGAAAAAGAGATTAAGGACAAAGATTTAACACAGAGAACACCGAGGGAGAGGCCCAGAGTTCACAGAAACAACAAAAACGAAAAACGCCGGCCCTTCGTAACTCCCCTCGCAAAATGCGCTTCCTTCGAGGCTCAGGGTAAACGGGGAAGCGGGCGTAACCCCTTCGTGCCTCAGGGTAAGCAAGAAGCCCCCTAACGGGGATAAACCGGCGCTACAAAACAAAAGCCCCGACAATCGTCGGGGCGCAGTTGTTTACACGAGGAAGTGTACCAGAGCAGCAATAACCTAGTCAAGAAAAAAGATAAGATAAGCTGAATGTGGATGCGCCCATCATCGCTTCCTCCCTCCCGAAAATGGGCTCTGGGCAAAGGGAGGCTAGCAGCTAACAGCTCAAAACCTTTCGCTCCTCTAGCCAAACGCGCTCGGCAGACTAAACCCTAAGAGAAGAGAGGACGCAACATATCCTCACGTGTGCTCCTTTCGCTGAACCAACTGGGCGCAGGCGGGATAAAGCTGTGCCCCGCTTTAGAAAAAGCAGCGTGCCTCCGGCCTGCTGCGGGCAGGCTGCTGCCCGGAACCTACATCGGGTCCTGCACTCCACGCGGGACAGGAGCGCTCCTGCGACACGCTAGTGGGTGCCGTGGCGAGGGTCGTTCCCAATTGGTGAGAAGACGCCCGCCAGAGTGAAAAGCCCCAATTTGAAAAAAGTCACGCTGAGGCTTGCAGCAAGAAGAACGTAGGTAAATCATTGACGCAGGGGAAGATAGGGGTGCATTGCGCGG
>JAWOLO010000065.1:0-14304 GCA_033853375.1 Terriglobia bacterium | reverse complement strand
CGAGTGATGCCGATGCGTTTGGTCGCGCCAGCCACTTCGATATCGAGCCAGCCGCCGGTAGCGAGAGGCAATTCATATTGGGAGATTTGGTAGCCCTTGGGGAGATCGGGATAGAAATAGTTTTTGCGGGCGAAGCGCGAGCGCTCGTGAACGGTGCAGTTGAGGGCGAGCGAGGCGCGCATGGCCATTTCGACGGCGCGCTTGTTCAGGACGGGAAGCGTGCCGGGAAGGCCGAGGCAAACGGGGCAAACGTTGGTGTTCGGCGGATCGCCGAAGCGCGTCGAGCAGCCGCAAAAGATTTTGGTTTTGGTCAGGAGTTGGACGTGGACCTCGAGGCCAATGACGGGCTCGTATTTCGCCAGCGTTTCCGGCGAGAGAGAGGTTTCCTCTGGAGTGGCTTTGGCCATAGGAAAAGTCACATTATAGCATCAGCGGGATGAGGCTCCGGCGGCAGAAGTTTTCAGTCATCAGTTGTAAGTTTTGAGTGGACGAAAAAATCTAGAGAGAGGAGTGGCGTTTCTGTTGTTTGGTCTGAATCAAGAGATTCAAAAGGAGACTCCTCCGCCTCAGGCTGCGAAAGACCGCAGGCTGAGGGTCGGGATCACACTTCGGTGGCTCCAGTGGCTCGTTGTAGGGTTCGCGTCTTTTGCTGTGGGTGTTCCGCACGTTTAGGTCTCGCCAGCTGCGCTCCCACGGGGTTGAGAGTAGGCGTGGATAGCGTTGCGGGCGGTCATGGTGAGATTTGAAGGCAATTCGTCGAGGCCAAACCAGCGGACCTTGCGAGTTTTTCCTGGCTCGCAATTCGTCGCCTTGCCGGACAGAATCTGCCCCAGATAGGCCGGAGAGACCCAGTGCTGGTTTTCACCGGGCAGGCAATGGTCAGTGACGCAAAGCAGGGAGCGGAGAGAGACCTCGACGCCTACTTCTTCGCGGGCCTCGCGGATCGCGCACTCCTCGAGAGTCTCGAGAAAATCCACTTTGCCGCCCACGATGCTCCAGCAGCCCGCTTCGGGCGGCAGCTTGCGTAGCGTGAGGAGCACGCGGCCGCGATCGTCGGTGAGGAGAACGCCCACTCCAACCCTGGGCTGATAGGTTTCGGACATGTGAACCTCAACGAATTGTGACGGGCGCTGGTTCGCGAAGAACGGGGAGGAAGCGCTCGGCCAAAGCAAAGCCGCCAAACAACAGAGCGGCATAGAAGGCGTCACCCGCGAGAGTGTTCCAGAAGAGTGGAAGACCTGCTAGATAGCAAGCGGCTAAACCAGCGGCCGTTTTGGGAAAGGAGTTCAGGAGCCACCAGACGCCAAAATTGGTGATCAGGAAAAACTGCGCCGCGCCGAGAAGTGTAGCGCCGGAAATCCGAGCAAACGTGCGGTGGTTTTGCAGCCAGCGACCGATGAGGACGCTGAGAAGAAAGCTGGCGTAGACGATGGGGATAAGTTTATGGAAGCCGATGAAGATGTCGCCCACGAAAAGGGCGAGCAGCGGAAATGCGAAAGCGAGGCGGCGGCCGCGGACGAGGGCTCCGGAAAAGAGAGCCATCGCGCCGATGGGAGTGAAATTCCACGGATGCGGGGCGATGCGCAGCGCCGCCGCAACGACGATGATGGCCAAGGCAAACAGCAGGCGATACAACAGAGTTTCTTTCTGAGAGATTTGTGTGTTCATTTTTTGGCTCCTTGCATCTCTGGAAGTAAATCACAAAAGACAAAACCATCGCGGTGGACGATTTCGCCGGTTCGAACGGAAAGCGGCCAGCGGAAAATGGGACCATCGAAGACAAACGTGTGGAATTCGCCGTTTTCGCCGCAGGGGTCGGCGCTGGGAGGAAGATCGCGGAAGAAGGAATCGTCGAGTTCGCGCCCTGCGAAGCTGGGAGCGAGGACTTTGGGATCGATGCAGGCGGTGACGGCGCGAAAATGCTGTGCGAGGAAGAAGCGGATGAGCTCGGGCGTGTCGCGCTTCCAAATCGGAAAGAGCGCAGTCATGCCGATGCGGGCGAGATTTTTCTCACGATAGAAGCGCAAGTCTTCGAGAAAGATGTCGCCAAAAGCGACCCGTCGAACGCCTTGATCGTAGAAGATGCGCAAGGCTTGCTCCATGCGCTCTTCATAGATGGGATTAACGCATTGCGGGGGGATGCGCACTTCGTGGAGCGGCAGGCCGATGGATTCGGCTTGCTGCTGAAGAAGCTCGCGGCGGACGCCATGCATGCTGATGCGGTCGTAGCCTTCGGTGACGGCGGTGAGAAGAGCAGTGACGCGGAATTGGCGCTGCTGGAGCAGGGCGTGCAACGCGAGGGCGCTGTCTTTGCCGCCGCTCCAGCAAAAAAGGATGGGTTCAAGTGTGGGCATGAAAGTTCTCAGTTGTAAGTTCTAAGTTTTACGTAAAAAGAAAGAGACCTCGAAAAGTGTGTATGGCTGCTTGGGTTTCCGAATGTCTTCCGGGCGCGTCGGAATCGCTGGCCGGAGGGGGCGCAGGCAGTTCGCTCCTTTGCCGGACTCGGGAATCGGGTGGGCAAGCCCCGCCCCTACAGGGGATGAGGCCGAAATTGCGGATGGGCGCCACGGTTGAGGATTGGGCATGAATTAGTTTCTGCCGGGGAAGCGGTAGTTCATGCCGACGCGGACGTCGCGGCCAAGAGCGGGAAAACCGAGCGCGTCCTGGTAAAACTTGTCAACGAGATTGGCGGCGCGGGCGTAGAGCGAAACGCCGCGGCCAAGGTTGTAGCGCGTGGCGACATCAAAGCGCGCGTAGCCAGGGTTGCGCGTGAAGCCGAGGCCGAGAAAGTCACTGTCCGTACGGACACCGCTGAAGTAGCCAGCAACAGAAACGCTAATGTTGTGAAAAACAGCGTTCATGGTGAGAGAGCCGGAATGAAGCGGCCGGCGAATCAGCCGGTTTCCGGGTAGCTCCGAGGGATCGAACGCGTTCGGCGCGCTGAGGACGAGGCTGCCGTCGTAAGTGTAGTTGCCCATGAGCGTAAGCCAGGAGAGAGGGCGCGCTTCGGCGGAGAGGTTTGCTCCGCGAGCGCGGGCACGGTCGGTGTTGAAGTAGTAGCCGAAGCTGGGTGGCGCGCCAGGAAAAGTGACGCCACAAGTGTTGCCGGTTACGGGCGGCGGCAATGGCGAGCAAAAGGCAAAGCTGACGATGTCGTAGAAGCGGTTGTAGAAATAGTCGGCGGTGACGAAAAGGCGGTCTCCGGCGAGGTTCTGCTCGAAACCAGTGCTCCAATTTTTGCTGGCTTCCGGCTTGAGAGAAGGATTGCCGAAGTCGCCAAACTGATCGTTGTAGAGCTGATCGAAGCGCGGCTCCTTGATGCCCTGGCCGTAAAAAATGCGGTAGCGGGTATCACCCCAAAAACCTTTTCCGTAATGCAGGGCGACGGATGCGCCCACGCGAGGAACGACGCGCGTACCGAAATTGGCGTTGTCCTCGGCACGCGCGCCAAAATTCAAAGAGAGGCGGGGATGCGGCAGAAAGTGAAAGTCGAGGAATCCTCCCTGATTGTTGCGACGAACGTGGCCGAGATTCAATGAAGGGATGGAGGCGTTTTCGACTTCGTATTGATAACCGGCAGTGACGCCAAGCTTGGGAAGAAGATAGGTGGCCTGGGCCGCGACATTGGCGCGATTGTATTGGTAGCGGCTGTCATAAGTGAAATCGCAAAATTCGGGAGTGGGGACGGCCGCGGGATTGGTCTGCGGACAGAAGGCAAACGGATCTGTAGCAAAGAAACTCTGCAGAGGATTGAAACTGTGCTGGCGCTCGTACCACTCGCTGCCGCTGATCTGATAATGCCAATGCGTGCCCGCCGCCAAGTCCCAGTGAGCGTTGGAACTGAAATCATGAAGGGCATAGCGCTGATGCAGGCTGGGCGGCTCGAAAACGGTCTGGCCGGGAATGCCGGCCTCGCTCGTGTTGTTGTGGAGAGAAAAGCGAAGCTGATTTGCGTCGCTAAAGCGGTAGCCAAAGTTTCCGGAAAGCGTGCGGTTGAGAAAATCGTCGTTGGTTCCTTGACCGGATGTCTGGAGATAAGAAGCGGCGGTTGAATAGTCGAAGGCGCCGAGCAGGCCGCTCAACTGTGCACCCCCGCGCCCGCTCGAAAAGCTGCCTCCTTCCCCGAAAGCGCTGAACTCGGGCACACGAGTCGTGCCGCGATGAGTGAAGAGTTGGATCACGCCGGAAACGGCGTCGGTGCCGTAGATGGCGCTTTCGGCGCCGCGCACGATTTCGACTTTATCGATATTGTCCAGGGTGAGATTGGAAAAATCGACGGCGCCGCCTGGCGGATTAATGGGAGCGCCGTCGACCAGCACCTTGGTGAAATTGGAATTTCCGCCGTCGAGAAAGACCGAGGCTGTGCCGCCTTCCGGGCCGGTGCGGCCAATGGAAATGCCGGGCGCGAAGAGAAGCACGTCGGGAAGCGTGACGGACTGACGCGCGTCGATTTCGCTGCGATCAATGATCGTTACGGGAGCAGCAGTTTCCTGCGAGAGAACGGGCTCCGCCTGAGCCGTGACGACGACATTAGAAGAAAGAGGTTCGAGGTCGAGGCGAAGATTCAGCTTGTGCGATTCGCCCTGGGCGAGATCAAAGACAAGCTCGCGTGGCGCGAACGACGGACGCGTGAACCGCACGCGGTAGCGGCCGGGAGGCAATTCCAGAGAATATTCGCCGACCGGCGATGAGTGCGCAGACCACGTTTGGGAATTCGGCGAGCCCTCGATGCGGGCCTGCACTTGAACGTTTGCAACAGCGCCGCCACTCGAATCGGTGAGCGTGCCAGAAAGATGCGCGGGCTGCGAATTGGTTTGTGCCAGCGAGAAAATGGGAACCACGAGAACTGCAAGGGAAAGAAAAACAGAACGAAGAAGAGAGATTTTCATTTTGCCTCCACTCCCTCACGCGCGGGAGTTTGAAGGTTGTCCTGTGCTTGTGAAAAACGCACAGGCTGCAGACTTCGCCGGTCTCCTGGCTTGGCGGTGTTACTGGCTTGCAGCCTTCCCGCAAAAGAAGCAGTGGCTTGCGAGCCTTTGTTTCAAGGCGACCCTTCCGGGGTCGACTTGAAGCGCCAACATCTTCGAATGCGACCCTTCCGGGTCGATTTCCTGCGCAACCCTGGCCGGGTTGCGTGGACGTGGGCGTCTTCCGCCTTACAGTCGCGCGGCGGCGACGGATTTTTTTCATAGCCCGAATTGCATGGAGCAATGAACCGTCTTCCCGTGCACGAAATCTGCGGTGAATGTGGTCTGCGGAACAGCGCCGCAGGGTTGGGGTGAACGAGAAATAGTGCTGGTTGCTAAGAGTCCGACAAAATGATGACGCGAGGCCTTCCGTGGCCACGCATTTCCACTTTCAATGGGACCTGGAAAACCTGTTCAAGCAATTCGCGCTGATAAATCGCCGCGGGAGGGCCAACGCGCAAGCAGCGGCCGCTTTGCATTAGGAGAATCTGGTCTGCGTATTCGGCGGCGAGATTCAATTCGTGCGTAACGACAATCACGGTGTAACGGTTACGGGCGCAGAGGCGGCGAAGCGCGTCGAGAAGGCCGACTTGCGCGGCGATGTCGAGATGCAGCGTGGGCTCATCGAGCAGCAAAAGCAGAGGCTGCTGCGCCAGGGCGCGCGCCAGAATGACGCGCTGCTTTTCCCCGCCGGAGATCTGGTCCATCCAGCGATCAGCGAGCTCGGCTGCGCCCACTTGCATGAGAGCGTTTTGCGCAATCTGCATGTCGTCCTTGGATTCGAAACGGAGCGAACCGCCATGCGCGTGGCGGCCCTGCAAGACAAATTGCCAGACGCGCGCGGGAAAGAGCAACCGGCTTTCCTGCTGCACCATGGCGATGCGCTGGGCACGCGTGCGCGGGCTGAGGGAATGAATGACAGAGCTGTTGAGAAGAATGCGGCCGGAAAGTGGATTGAGGACTCCGGCAATCAGCTGGAGCAATGTGGATTTTCCGCTGGCGTTGGGGCCAAGAATGGCGACAATCTCGCCGGGCCGCGCTTGAAAGCTGGTGGCCTCGAGCGTGAAGAGCGGAGCTTGCGAAGGATTGGCGGAATAGGCGTAGCTGACTTGCTCGACGGCAAGGCGAATTTCGGTGCCTAAGCGGGTAGATTGCGGAGGAACGCGCGGGGCGGCGGAGCTGCGAGCGGGGCTCATGCGAGCCTCCGGCGCAAGAGGTAGATGAACAGTGGTGCGCCGATGACCGCAGTGACCGCTCCAACGGGTAGTTCGTTGGGAGCGACGACGATGCGAGCGAGTGTGTCCGCAATCACGACGGCGATGGCACCACCGAGTGCGGCGGTGGGAAGCAACGTGCGATGGTCTGAGCCGAAAATGAGGCGCATCACGTGAGGAACAATAAGGCCGACGTAGCCCACCGCGCCGCTAACGGAAACAGCGAGGCCGGTGAGAAGAGAAGCGGCGATGTACACGACGAAACGCACGCGGCGGACGTCCACGCCGAGATGCATGGCTTCCTTTTCACCGGAGAGAAGAATGTTTAAGTCGTTGGCCGTTGCATAGATGACGGCCGCAGCAATGAAAAAACCGGCGGCCAAAAACCAGTAGATGCTTTTCTGAAAAGAAGTGGAAAGATTGCCCATCAGCCAGAAGACCATGCCGCGCGTGTTACTGCTGTTCACGGTGCTCATCAAGAACACGATGACGGCGGAGAGAAAAGACGCGGTGATGACGCCACCGAGGAGAAGCGTATTGCTGTCAATTTGGCCTTGGCGACGGCCGAGAAAATAAACGGCGGTGATGGTGATGGCGGCTCCGACGAACGCGCACAAGGGCGTGAGCAACGCGCCGAACGCGGGAGGAAGAGCCAAGTGAGGTTCCGCGATGAGTGAGAGGATGGCGCCAAGGGCCGCCCCGCTGGAGACGCCGAGGACGTAGGGATCCGCGAGAGGATTACGCAGCAGCGCCTGAAAGCTGGTCCCCGCGACGGAAAGCGATGCTCCGACAATGATGCCGAGAATGATGCGCGGAAGGCGAATGTTCTGGATGATCAGGCCGTAGTCACTGGAAATTTGGCTGCTTTGGCCAAGCAGCACGCGAAGCAAATCGCGGCCAAGAGCGTAAAGAGAAACAGGGACGGCACCGAACTTCAAGGCGACAACTACGACAAAGAACAAGATGATCAAGAGGAAGAGGCACTGAAAAAAGAGTTTGCGGAAGGTCAGCGGCCGCATGCGCAGCCTCCGGTGGAGTGGAGTTGGGCGTGAAGCGCGCGTGGCTGATTCATGGAATAAGGTGCGAAGGATAGAGGCTGCGCGGGATCCTCCTTCGAGATCTCTTTCATCGTGGCGCCAGGCTTGTCTGAAAAAGCCTTCGGATGCAACTGGCCCGCGAGGTCTTCGATGGCGGAGACAATGCGCGGAGCGGGACGATTCACGGCATCACTGATAACAGCGTAACGGCGATTGCGGACGGCACGCAGAATTTTCCACCCGGGAAGCGTGGCGAGCTTGGCCATCTCGCGAGCGGCATCTCCAGAATGGGATTCGGCGAATACCAGAAAATCGGGCTGCAGACGAGCGACTTCCTCGAGGTTCACTTGAGGCCAGTCTTGCGAAGAATCTACGATGGAAACGGCTCCGGCATGGCGAAGAGCATCGGCGAGAAAGGTGTTTTTGCCTGTGGAAATGAGAGGTTGCGTCCAGACGACAAAGAGAACGCGCTTCGGAGGCAAATTGCCAATACGATGGTGAAGATCGTCGAGTTGGCGCTGCATTTCGTTGGCGACCGAAGCGCCAGCTTCGGGGTCACCGAGCACATCGGCCAATGTCTTCACGGAAGACATGATGTCGGCGACGGTGTGAGGATCGGTGGCGTAAGAAGGAATCCCCAACTGGTCGAGGGATTGCGTGGTTTCGAGACGGTTGAAGGATTTGGTCACGAGAACGAGATCGGGGTGGAGGGAAGCAATCACTTCCAGGTTGGGGTCGATGCCACCGCCGACTTTCGTCTTGTTCTTTGCGTCGGGAGGGTAGTCGCAATAGTTGGTGTCACCCACGAGACGATCTTGCAGACCGAGCGCGTAAATCGTTTCGGTCAGACTGGGCGCCAAGGAAACGATGCGGCGAACTGGTTGAGGAATGCGAACGCTGCGGCCAGTTTCATCGACGACTTCGCGAAACGCGGGAGGTTCCGGAGTAGAGTGCGTGGCGCTTTGCGCGCGCGATGGAGCAGCGACGCAAGAAAAGACGATCACAGCGGCGCAAGCGACAAAGCGAAAACGCGACGGCGGCATTTGCTTCAAACGGTTCCCCACGATTCCAGCGAGAATTTCTTTACAAATTAAAAAAGCCCCGCGAGACGCCCGGGGGCTTCCGGCTTCGCCCTTTCTCGCGAAGGGCACGGGCCTCTGCGCCAAGGGAGGGTGGCCTGGCTTACGGCTGCTTCGAGCCGATCACAGTGGCGGGACCGCGGCCGATTCGCACGGCCTTCCCCGCTTCCCCGGCTGCCAATTGAAAATTCAGTGTAAGCCGCGCACGGTGGTGTGTCAATGCAGGTGTTAAAGACACGTTACATCAGAAAATGAAAAGGCTTCAGCGATTTTTCCAATTAGGTTTGCGCTTTTCGACGAGCGCACGCAAACCTTCCTGGGAATCTTCGAGGCGGTAGAGCTCATTGAGAAAAATATTCATGGAGTGTTTGAGCCCGTCGCGCAGAGACATTCCGATGCCGCCAAGGATGGCTTTTTTCGCCATGGTGAGCACGGGACCGGAATGACCGTTGATGCGGTTGACGAGGTCGGCGACCGTTTTTTCGAGCTGCGCTTCCGGGACGAGGCGATTGATCAAGCCGAGGTCGAGCGCGCGTTCGGCGGTCACGGGCTCGCCCGTGAGGACCAGTTCGAGGGCGATTTTGGGGCCGACAAGAAATGGCAGAATTGTGGACGCCAACGGCGGAAAGACGCCGATGCTGATTTCGGGCTGAGCGAAACGCGCCTTGGGAGTGGCGATCACCAGGTCGCCAAAAGCCGCGAGCTCGGCGCCGCCGCCGATCGCCGGGCCATTCACGACGGTGATGACGGGTATGCCGAGTTCCAGCATGCCAGCGAAGGTGGCGTGGAAGGCGTCGAGCATCTGAAAAACGCGCTGCGAAGTGTATTCGCCGACGTCGATGCCGCCGCAGAACACTTTGCAGGCGGAATCGAGCACGATCAACTTGATGTCGTCGCGCTCACCCGCGTAGTTGATTCCGTCCGCCATTTCGCGAAGCATGGCTTCATTGAGAAGGTTGTGCTCGGGGCGGTTGAGGGTCATGCGGGCGACGCCGCCCTCGCAACGCATTTTCACGAATTTGAATTCTTCCGGCGTGCGCTTGACAGGTGTTGAGAAATCCTCGTTGACGGGTTCAATCATTTCAGCGCTCCTGTGAATCATCCCGCTGGTGACAGGAAAGAGTGGAAGACCTAACTAAAATCGATGCTAGCACGGCATAATGCTGAGGCCGGGACGAATGAAAGAGCATGGTGCGCAAAGAGTTGGGTTCCTAATTCCGAAGAGGACGGAATGCGAGGCATGAAGAATGTTGACGAGCTTTCAAAAACGGGAAAGGCCGTAGCGATTCGAATGAGAGGGGCCTGCGATACAGAAGGGTTTCCGACGGCGTCTTCCTGGGAGCTTGCTTCGCCGATACATTTCAGTGCGGACTGGCGGGGGAAAAATGCGGACGCCGCACGAGAGACCGAAGTGCGGATGTTGTGGACAGAGGAAACGTTGTTTCTGAGATTCCGCGCCAGGTATCGCACTATTACCGTTTTCCCGGATGCCGAGCCGAACGGACGCAGAGACCACCTCTGGGACCGCGACGTGGCTGAAGCATTCTTACAACCCGACTGGTCGAATCCTCGCAAATACAAAGAATTCGAAGTGAGTCCCAACGGCTTTTGGATTGATCTCGACATCGCGCCCGGCGAGAAACATGATTTGAAGAGCGGATTGAAGCGGCGCGTCATTCGAGAGGAGGCGCGGAGGGTCTGGATGGCCGAGCTGGCGATACCGATGAAGTGCCTGGTGGCCAGATTTGATCCCGCCGCGACGTGGCGAGTGAATTTCTACCGCGTCGAAGGAGCGGAGGAGCCACGATTTTACTCGGCGTGGCGACCGACCGGCACAGTTGTGCCGAATTTCCATGTGCCGGAGGTCTTCGGCGAGTTGGTCTTCGCCATAGACGAGAGACGGAGAAAATAGCGGAACACAAGCGCACACGAGAATTTGTATTCGGAGACTGGTGCGGTGCGCCGTTTTTGCCTATGCTCTTGCGGTGAAAAAGTTCTTCCTTGCATTTCAACATCAATTGAAGCGATACCGTTTCCATCGGACCATTTTCTTTGCGCTTGCTTGTTTATTGAGCTGTAGCAGCGCGGCGCGGAGCGCACCGCCACAACAGAATTCTCCCGCTTCGACAGTAAAGGTAACGAAGATCGAGCCTCCGAATTGGTGGGTGGGATTCACGCCGGAAGTGATGCTGTTGCTCTCCGGGCAGGACCTGGAGGCAACGCATGTCTCGTGCAATCTGCCGACACTGCGCGTCTCGCGGACGCAGGCCACGGCCGGCGGCAATTATCTTTTTGTTTGGCTGAAGATTGGAACAGATACAAGGCCGGGGACAGCGGTTTGCCGGATTACCGCGCCGAAGGGCGGAACGTCGTTCGAATTGCCGCTGGCAGCTCGCGCACCGACGCTTGGAAAGTTTCAAGGACTTTCGCCGGATGACGTGATTTACCTGATCATGCCGGACCGCTTCGCCAACGGCGATCCCACGAACGACGAACCTGCCGAAGCGCCGGGCTCGCACGATCGGGCAAAGCCGCGCGCGTACCATGGCGGCGACTTGCGGGGGATCCAGAATCACCTGGCCTATCTAAAGGACCTTGGCGTAACCACGTTGTGGCTCACGCCGGTGGTGAAAAATGGCGCAGCGCAGGATTATCACGGGTACGGTGCGGTGGACCTGTATGCGGTCGATCCGCACTTGGGTTCGCTCAAAGATTACCAAGATCTGGTGGCAGCGGCGCACAAAGAGAGGATGAAGATTTTTTTCGACGCTGTGCCGAATCATGTCGGGCCGCTCAATTCTTGGGTTGCGAATCCGCCCCTGCCGGATTGGTTTCATGGCACCAAGCAACATCACCTGGATTCGTTTTCGCCACTGAAGGGAACGTTTTACGGCAAGCCGGGCGAACATGCAGGGGCGAATGATCCATTCGAAGCGCTCATCGATCCCCACGCTCCTGCGTGGATGAAACAGAACCTGACGGATGGCTGGTTCTTTGGGATTTTGCCGGACATGAATACAGAAAACCCGATCGTCGAGGAGTATCTGCTCCAAAACAGCTTATGGTGGGCAGAAGTTTCCGGGCTCGACGGTTACCGCGTGGATACGTTTCCGTACGTGAGTAGGAAGTTTTGGGCTTACTGGCATGCGGGGCTGCGGCGGTTTTATCCGAATCTGACGACGATTGGCGAAGTGTTCCATCCCGATCCGACGGTGACTTCGTTTTTTGTTGGTGGAGTGCGCCGCTACGACGGAATCGATAGCGGGCTTTCGACAGTTTTCGATTTTCCGATGTCTTTCACCTTGCGAGATGTGTTGCTACGGAACGCACCAGTGGGCCGCATCGCGGACGTGCTGCGCCATGATGCGTTGTATCCCCATCCGGATATGCTCGTGCCGTTTTTTGCGAATCACGACGTGCCGCGCTTTGCGAGCGCGGAAGGCAGCTCGGTACCGAAACTGAAGCTGGCCTTCGGTTTGACGCTGACTTTGCGCGGTATCCCGGAGCTGTACTACGGCGACGAAATTGGAATGCCGGGAGGAGGCGATCCGGATAACCGGCGTGACTTTCCGGGGGGATGGACCGAGGACAAGAACAACGCATTCACGCAGGTTGGGCGCACCCCCGAGCAGCAGGAGATTTTTTCGTACGTTCAGGAATTGTTGCGGATTCGCCGCGAACATGCCGCCCTTCGAGGAGGACAGCTCTGGCACCTCGCTTCGGATGAGAGTGCTTATGTTTTTCTGCGCGAATCCGAGGAAGAACGCGTTATGGTCGCTTTCAACAATGCGGACAAGACGAGGGATCTGAAGATTCCTTTGCGAGGCACGCCAGTGCAGAATGCGGAGTCGATGTCGCTGCTGATTGGTGAAGCGAAAGCGGGATTGGCAGGAGGCGAGCTTCGCCTTTCGATGTCCGCTGAATCCATTTCGATTTTTGTGGTGAATTGAGCAGACCGCATAAACAATCAAAATGTGATGCGAACGCTCCAGTTCTTTATAGCATCAGGAACAGTCAACGTCACCGTGTGCGTTTGGCTGTCGAAGCGCCAGTCGGAAACGAGGCGCTCCCCGATGAGAACTTCTTTGGGAGCTGCTGCAGCTCCGTAGACCGTCAGTGCCGTGCTATTCCACCATGGCTTGTAAGCGTTCTTTTCGACGCTGCTTGTAATCGTGACGGAAGAGGATGTAGCCGCGCAGGAGTAATGGATGCGCAGGATTTCGCCTCTCTGATAGGCGAAAGTGTGGCCGTCATCCTCATAGAGCGAGCCGCTGCAATCCTCACCAGGATAAACATGCAACTGAAGAGGCCCGTCCGGAGTTTCGCCGGTGTTCTGAACGACCGGTTGCATGGGCACAATGGCGCCGGCACGAACGTAGAGAGGCATTTCATCGAGGCGCGGACGCAACTGGATCTTTTCGTCGTGTGGATGCTTCGCGCCGGTCCAGAAGTCATACCAATCGCTAGGCGGAAGAGTGATGTCTTCGGGATCCACCATTTCCGTGGTGACTGGAGCGACAAATAGATCGCGGCCAAACAGAAAATCGCGGTCGTCGCCATAAAATTCCGTTGCTTGCGGATATTCGAGGAAAAGCGGGCGCATCAAGGGAATGCCCGTGCGCGTGGTTTCTTCCATGGCCGTGTAGAGGTACGGCAGCAGACGGTAACGCAGCTCAATGTATTTTTTGCGAATGGCTTCCTGCTCCGGGCCATGAACCCAAGGTTCCTGGTCGGCGGTGCCCTTAGCGGTGTGGTCGCGGTAGATGGGATTGAGCGCGCCGACTTCGAACCAGCGCGTCAGCAAATCGGCAGGAGGAGAACCGGCAAAGCCGCCGATGTCGTCCCCGACCAAAGGCATTCCGGAAATCCCCATGCTCATAAGCATGGGCATGCTCATCTTCAGATGATTCCAAGTGCTGCTGTTATCTCCGGTCCAAGTGGCGGCATAGCGCTGCGCTCCGGAATAAGCCGCGCGTGTGAGCACAAAGGGGCGCTCTCCGTCCTGGAGTTTCAGCAAGCCTTCGTAGGTGGCGCGAGCGTTCTCCATGCCGTAGATGTTGTGCGCAGCGCGATGGTCGATGGCGGTTCCGTCATCAAGACGATGCACGGTATCGAGAGGCATGGTCTTGTCCGTGCGGAAAAACACAGAAGGTTCATTCATGTCGTTCCAGAAGCCAGCAACACCCATGCCGACAAAGTCCTTGTAGAGGCGGCCCCACCAGTTTCGCACGCGGGTCAGGGTGAAGTCCGGAAAGACGCTGTCGCCGGGCCAGACCTTGCCCACAAAAATCGAGCCATCAGGATTCTTCACAAATACATCGTCCTCGATGCCGGAGTCGTACGGCACATACCCGTGGTTCGGATCTTTCTTGATGTGCAGGTCGGTGATGAGAATGGTGTGAAACCCCTGCGCGCGAAAATCAGAAATCATTTTTTCGAACGTCGGAAAGTACTCGCGGTTGATGGTGAAGGGCGCATAGCCCTGTTGGTAGTCGATATCAAAGTAGATGACGTCCGCAGGAATTTTCTTTTCACGGAATGTCTTGACAATTTCGCGGGCGCGGGACTCGGGATAATAGCTGTATCGGCATTGCTGATAGCCAAGTGACCAGAGCGGAGGCAAGGGCGAACGGCCCGTCATGGCCGTGTATTCTTCGACGATCTTCTTGGGTTCAGGGCCGGCGATGAAGTAATAGTTGAGTTCACCACCTTCGGCGCCGAACGAAAAGTGATCGCGTGCCTCTTTGCCAAAGTCGAACGAGCTCCGGTACGGGTTGTCGAAGAAAACGCCGTAGGCAGCAACTCTGCGCAATCCGATAAAAAAGGGAATGGTTTTGTAGAGCGGGTCCGAAGATTCCTGCCAGCCAAATTCATCCGTGTTCCAGTTGGTAAAAGCGCGGTTGCGGCGGTTCATTGGACCGGCTTTGTCTCCAAGGGCGAAATAATTTTCGTCCTCCGGCATTTTCTTCCAGACATGCACCTGCGGACCGTTCCAGGCCATGGGCAA
>JAWOLO010000064.1:0-6987 GCA_033853375.1 Terriglobia bacterium | reverse complement strand
TCCGCGAATTTCATTTGAACTTTCTCACGGAAGGCCGCGTTCTCCCTGCGGAAACGCTCGCCCGCACTCTCACCGTGCGGCCCGAATCCGCCACGATTCTATACGCTGGCGACACCTTCACCGTGCGCGAAACATTTTTCGTCCCCGTCAACGAGCAGGGCGCCGTCATCCTCCTTAACATCCAAACCGAGCAGCCTTTTGAAATCGAAGCGGTCTTCCATCGCGATTACCAACTCATGTGGCCCGCCGCGCTCGGAGCCACCTATCTCGAATGGAACAACCGCAACCACGCCTTTTATTTTGGTGAAGAGCAAAAGAAATTCGCCGCCCTCATCGGCTCGCCCACTGCTGCCGATCCTCAAGCGGAATACCTGAACAATTATTCCGAATCGCAGACCAGTTCCTTCCGCCTTGGCGCCACCGCCAGAGGCAAAGACAACAAACTCATCGTCATCGCCGGTTCGATGGAAGGCCAGGACGCCGCGCAGAGAACGTATCAGCATCTCATCGCGGATTACGCGGCGCTCCAGCAGGAAGCCGCAAAGTATTACCAGGACTATCTCGCGCGCACTGTCAATCTCGAACTCCCCGACGCAAAGCTGCAGCAAGCCTATGATTGGGCGCGCATCAGCGAATTCCAAGGACTCGTCACCAATCCCTATCTCGGCACCGGCCTCGTCGCCGGCTACCGCACTTCGGGCGAATCCCAGCGTCCCGGCTTCGCCTGGTTTTTCGGCCGCGATTCTTTCTGGACCTCGCTCGCGCTCAATGCCTCAGGCGATTTTCCCACCGCGCGCACCGCGCTTGCCTTCATCAGCAAATTCCAGCGCGAAGACGGCAAAATCCCCCACGAAATCTCGCAAGGCGCCACTTTTGTCGACTGGTTCAAGGGCTATCCGTATCCCTACGCTTCCGCCGACGCTACGCCGCTCTACATCATCGCCATGAATGACTACGTGGTGCAAAGCGGCGACGTCGCTTTTGCCAAAGAAAAGTGGGATAGCCTCTGGAAAGCCTTTGAATTCCTGCGCTCGACTTACGATGAGCACGGCTTCGCGCAAAATCTCAATATCGGCCACGGTTGGGTCGAAGGCGGCCCGCTTCTTCCTGTGAAAACCGAGCTGTATCAGACCGGCCTTGGCATCGAAGCCCTGCGCGCGCTCTCGAATCTCGCCCATCTCACCGGCAAAGAAGACGCGAGCGAAGAGCTGGCCAAAACTTTTGCGCAGCAGCGCCCGCTGATGAACGACACCTTCTGGCTCGCCGACAAAAGGCGCTTCGCTTTTGCGCTCGATAAGGCCGATCACCTTGTCGACGAGCCCAGCGTTCTTACAACCGTCCCCATGTGGTTCGGTTTGCTCGATGAGCCTAAGGCCGACGCCATGATTACCCAGCTTGCCGATCTCGACCAGCAAGCGGACTGGGGCATACGCATCATCTCCGACCATTCTCCAAAATTTAGCGGCGGCGGTTATCATTTCGGGTCGGTTTGGCCGCTGTTCACCGGCTGGGCCTCGGTCGGCGAATATCGCTATCACCGCGCATTTCCCGCTTACGAAAATCTGCGCGCCAACGCTTTGCTTGCTTTCGACGGGTCGCTCGGCCACGTCACCGAAGTTCTTTCCGGCGACTTCTACCAATCGCTTTCCACCAGCTCGCCGCACCAGATCTGGTCCGCTGCTATGGTCGTCAGCCCCATGTTACGCGGAATGTTCGGTCTGCAAACCGATGCTGCAGCGGAAACGCTCACCTTTGCGCCGCATGTTCCAGCCGACTGGACCTCCTTCGCCATCCGCGACGTTTCAGTCGGTTCGGCGAGGCTCGATTTGCACTACGCAAAGGACCTGGAAGGAATCACGCTGGAAGTCTTCGAGGGATCCTCCAAGGCCCCGGGAAATTCGCAGAGGAAAATCAGCGTCGACTTTCAGCCCTCCGTTAGTCTGCGCGCCAAAGTTCTCGGCGTGACGCTCAACGGCCGCTCCGTGTCGTTCCACGTGGAACCTAATTCCGCCGACCAGCATGTTCTCGTCCGCATTCCCGTCTCCGTCGGCACGAACTCGCTCCGCATCCGCCTGAAAGACGATTTTGGCCTCGCCTACAACTCAACCCTGCCCGCCCTCGGCTCAACCTGCGCAGGTCTCCGCATCATCTCCGAAGCCTGGTCACCCTCCCGCGACCACCTCACGCTCTCTGTTTCAGGTATTGCTGGCCTCCAATATCGCCTCACTGTCTGGAATCCGGCCCAAATCACCACCGTCTCGGGCGCCAAGCTGACCAAATCCTCCGATGGCCACACCGAACTCCTCGTGGAATTTCCAGCAAACGCTACTGACCCCATCACCCACACGGCCATCCAACTGCAATTTGTATCGTCGCGCAAGGAGCGTTAGCGCCAAGAAGGTGTCTGGGCCGCTTTCTGAGGCTGGCTGATCCGCGCCATTCCTTCCCAATTTTGCACGCGTCCTAGCACGAGCGTATCCTGACAACTGACGACTGACCACTCAAAATGAGCCAACTCACCTTCAATCTCCAGCCCACCCGACAGGTGCTCACAGTCAGCGAACTCACGGCCCGCATCCGCGACCTGCTCGTCAAGAACTTCATGGACATCTTCGTTCAGGGCGAAATCTCCAACTGCCGCGAGGCCCAGTCCGGCCACATCTATTTCACCTTGAAGGACGATCGCGCCCAGGTCCGCTGCGTTTTTTTCAAGCAACAGCAGCGCGGCATCAAATTCCGCCCCGAAGACGGCTTGCAAGTAACGGCGCGCGGCACCATCAGCGTCTACGAACAGCGCGGCGAATACCAGATTTACGTCGAGAAGATCGAACCCGTTGGCCTCGGTGCGCTGCAACTCGCGTTCGATCAATTGAAGAAGCGCCTCGAAGCCGAAGGCCTCTTCGACGCCGCGCGCAAGAAACCGCTTCCGCTGCTTCCCAGCCGAATCGGCCTTATTACTTCGCCCAAAGGCGCTGCGGTCCGCGATGTCGTGCGCATCCTTCGCCGTCGCTTCCATAACGTGCATCTCACTGTGTTTCCTGTGCGCGTGCAGGGCGAAGGTTCCGCGCAGGAAATTGTCAATGCGCTGAAATTTTTCAATGCCAATAAGCTCGTCGACGTGTTAATGCTCGTCCGCGGCGGCGGCTCGCTTGAAGATTTATGGGCTTTCAATGAAGAAATTGTCGCCCGCGCCGTCGCCGATTCGCAAATTCCAGTGATTTGCGGGGTCGGCCACGAAACCGACTTCACCATCGCCGATTTCGTCGCTGACGTTCGCGCCTCCACGCCTTCCGCCGCTGCGGAACTCGTTGTGCAGACGCGGCGTGAATTCGACAAGCACATTGCCGACCTGCGCGACACTCTGGCTGAACAGATGCGCTATCGCATTCTGGTTCTTAGCCGTCGCATTCACGAGCTAGCTGCTCGCCCTGGGTTTCGCCGCCCGCTCGATCTTCTTCGCCAGCAACGCCAGCGTGCCGATGAAATGACCGCGCGTCTCGCTCTCGGCCTCCGCGCGCGCCTCGAACAATCGCGCAAGCGTTTCACCGTTGCGCACCTGCGCATCGTCTCGTTTGATTTTCGTATGAAGATAGCTGCATTTCGTTTACGCCTGGAAAAACGCGCCGCTGATCTCGGCGTTCGCGCCGAACGCTTGCTCCGTGCTAAGCGTGAGCGCTTCGCCCGCCTTGCTTTGCAGCTCGAAGAGCGCAGCCCTCTAAAAGTTCTCGAACGCGGCTACGCCATCGCCACTGATGCGAACGGTGTTGTTCTCCGCGACGCCGCCCAAGTCCAAATCGGCGAGCTCGTCTCGCTCCAACTCCACCGCGGCCGCCTCACCACCGAAGTCCGAAAGAAAGAGTAAGCCGATGCCCGGACTTGCCTCAATTGTCCCCGTAGAAGCGAGTCTTCGGCGCGGGCTTCGGACCAGGCTGCATGTACGGCGCCGCTTTTTCCGGAGTGAGCCAGCGCGTCCAGAACGTATCGGAGAACTGGTCCAGATATTTTTTCCCTTGTGGGTCCTGGCTCAAGATCCGCATCAGCACCTGCAACGAATCGCTGCTACGTCGCAGCGCATCCAGGCTGAGCCGGTAGCCTTCGATGAACGTCGAACTCTTAAATCGCACGCCGGTTTCGCCGTCGTGCAGCACGCCCGGAGCCGTCGCCGCGCCGTTTGCCTGCTGCCAGTTCTGAAAACCAAGCTGGAAATCGTACGGTGGAGGGAGGTAATACGTCCGGTACACTCCTTTCAAAAATTTTTCCATCGCCCGCTTCGACGTTTCTTCGATTCGCTTGGTGGCTTCCGCGGGAGGTAGAGGCTCAGCCAGAGCTCGGCTCTTTGCCGTCTTCACAACGGCGTATTCGAGCTCCGGAAAATCCGGCTTCAACTGTTCGCCAAGAACGTTGTCCCCGGAGACCATAATCACTGGAATACCCCAGCGCGCCGCAGACAGTGCGACGATATGCGTTTCGGTGAAATCCACGCCATTGATGCGATAGCTAATCCGGTCCGTCACCGTGTGCGCTTCGTAGCCGTCGGTGTTCGCGCGAGCGTGCATCCCGATGCACACGATGGCGTCCACGGAGCCGTCGATTCCCGTATCGTAGGGATCGAACTCCCGGTCGCGAAAATCAAACTTGGCGTGCGGGTCCATTTTGTCCACAAGCAGATCCGGCTCTTTCGCGTTACCTGAGCCGTGGCCATCCTGAATCCAGATCGGACCAGCGCCACCTGCGACGAGGCCACGAATGGCTGCGTTCACGTCGGAAGTCAGGAACTCGCGCCCGAGCGCATAATCCTCGGGCCGTTCTACCCAGGTCATTTCATAGTGGCTCACGCCAGAAACGCCTTCCATGTCGTAAATCAGCAGAATTTTGGGATGGTTCGTCGCCGCTTGCGAAATGAAACTGCCGCTGAGGAAAAGAAACGCAAAGAAAAGGGTGCGAAACACGCGCATAAGTTGCCTCCTGGGAAACACGCCGCGCGAACCTATCGGTTTGAAATTGCTGTGTCAAGAGCGGCGGGACCCATGAGAAAGCAAGGTTCGTTGAAAAAAGAGCCGCCGCTGGCAATCGAAATCATTCGGCAGCAAGACTTATGACTTAAAGCTTATTCTTCATCAGAGGAGGAAACTTTCAGCACGGCAAGGAAGGCTTCCTGCGGAATATCCACTTGGCCGACGCGCTTCATGCGGCGCTTGCCTTCTTTCTGCTTTTCGAGCAGCTTCCGCTTGCGCGTGATGTCGCCGCCGTAGCACTTGGCCAGAACGTTTTTGCGGATCGCTGCCACTGTTTCGCGCGCAATGATGCGGCTTCCGATAGCCGCCTGAATTGGAACTTCGAACAATTGCCGCGGAATTAGTTTCCGAAGGCGCGTCACGAGTTCGCGCCCGCGCTCGTACGCAAAATCGCGATGCACGATCAACGCCAGCGCGTCCACAGGTTCGCCGCCGACCAGAACGTCGAGCTTCACCAGGTCGGATTCCTGATACCCGGCGAGTTGGTAGTCGAGTGAGGCGTAGCCGCGTGAAACGGATTTCAGGCGGTCGTAGAAGTCGAGGACGATTTCGTTGAGCGGCAGTTCATACGTGAGCATCACGCGCGTCGGCGAGAGATACTCGAAATTCTTTTGTGTGCCGCGCTTTTCCTGGCAAAGTTTCAGCAGGCCGCCGACGGATTCATCGTTGGTGATGATCATCGCTTTGATGATCGGCTCCTCGATTTTTTGAATGTCGCTGGGATTCGGGAATTTCGCCGGGCTATCGACTTCCACGACTTCGCCGGTTACGCGCGTGATGCGGTAGCGCACGCTCGGCGCCGTGGTAATCAGGTTGAGCCCAAACTCGCGCTCCAAGCGCTCTTGCACGATTTCCATATGCAGCAAGCCGAGGAAGCCGCAGCGGAAACCGAAGCCGAGCGCGACGGAATTTTCTGGCTCGTAAAAAAACGCCGCGTCGTTTAACTGCAATTTTCCGAGCGCGTCACGCAGCGGCTCGTAGTCGTCGGCGAGCACGGGAAAAAGCCCCGCGAAGACCATCGGCTTGATGGCCTCGAACCCTGGCAGTGCGGGCGCGGGCCGGTCGACTTCGATGACCGTATCGCCCATGCGCGCATCCGCCACGCGCTTGATATTTGCGACGATGAAGCCGACGTCGCCGGCTTCAAGTTCTTCGAGCGCGACCGGTTTCGGTGTGAGCGTGCCAAGCTGTTCGACTTCATACGTTTGGTCGCCGGCGACGAGTTTGATTTTCATGTGACTCGCCACGCGGCCTTCTTTGACGCGCACAAGAATCACCGCGCCGCGGTAAATGTCGAACCAGGAATCGAAAATCAGCGCCTGCAAAGGATTTTCCGCACTGCCTTTCGGCGGCGGCACGCGCGCGACAACCGCTTCGAGCACGTCTTCGACTCCAAGACCACTCTTCGCGCTGATGAGCAGCGCATCGTCTGCGGGAATCGCAAGCACGCTTTCGATTTGCTCTTTCACCTTCTCCGGTTGCGCCGCGGGCAAATCAATTTTGTTGATTACCGGAATAATGGTGAGATTGTGGCCAGCAGCAAGAAACGTATTCGCAACCGTTTGCGCTTCGACGCCCTGCGAAGCGTCGACGACGAGAAGCGCGCCTTCGCACGCGGAAAGCGCGCGCGACACTTCGTAGGAAAAATCCACGTGGCCGGGCGTATCGATCAGATTCAGGCGATAGGTATTCCCGTCCTTCGCTTTGTAGTGCAGACGGATGCTTTTCGCTTTGATGGTGATGCCGCGTTCGCGCTCCAGGTCCATCGAGTCGAGCACTTGTTCGTGCATCTCGCGTTCGGAAAGCGCGCCGGTCATTTCGAGCAGGCGGTCGGCTAGCGTGGATTTGCCGTGGTCGATGTGCGCGATGATGCAGAAATTCCGTATGAATTTTGGATCCATGTATCCCGATTATCGCCTAGTGCCGTTCCAACTTGTTTGACCAAATCATTGGCTGCGTTTTTGCGCCAGCC
>JAWOLO010000063.1:0-18618 GCA_033853375.1 Terriglobia bacterium | reverse complement strand
CGCGTGAGAACATTTGCTTGCCCGCCCGTGGAGGGAACAACCGCCAAATGCCGTGTGTTGTAATAAAAAAGATGTGGGTCTAGCTCCGTGACGTACGCGATCCATTTGCCGTCGGGAGACCAAATCGGCGAAGAGTCAGGACCAGGCTCCGGCGTAACTTGCGTGAGGTGCGCTCCCTTGTCGGTATTGTTTGCGGCAACAACCCAGATGTGAGCCTTATAGTTGGCATCCGCATCCGGTGTGCGGTTGCTGCTAAAGGCGAGAGACTTGCCATCCGGCGACCACGCCGGCTCGTTGTCGTCGAAATCGCCGGAAGTGATTTGCGTCGTAGTTTTTGTGGAAAGATTGAAGACGTAGAGATGCGTGCGGCGGCGATCCAGGTAGCCGACCGTGTCGCGCTTGAATTGCAGACGGTCGATGACAAACGGAGGCGGAGTCTTCGGTTTGGGCGGCGTGGCGGGAGCGGGCTTCTCCTTGTTTTTCGCCGCTTCGATATCCTCTGGCTTGGGGTCGCGAAGAATCAGCACCAGCCGCGTGCTGTCGGGAGACCACTCGAAATCATCAACGCCTTGCACAGTGTCGGTTAGGCGTACGGCTTCTCCCCCGCGGCGGTCGAGCAGCCAAACTTGCGATTTGCTGCCATCGCGCGCAGAGAGAAACGACAAGTACTTGCCATCAGGGCTCCAACGGGCGTGACCCGAGGAAACGCCTTCTGCCGTCATGGGAATCGCGTGGCCGCCGCGCGTCGAAATCATCCACAGGCGCTGCTCGTTCTTGTCCTCTTTCAACATCCTCGTTCGAACGGCATAGGCGATCGATTGTCCGTCTGGGCTGATCTCCGGCTGCGACACATCGCGAATCGCAAAAAAGTCGTCAATCGTAATAGCGCGTGGTGTCTTTTGCGCGGACTCCTGAGCCATGGCCAGCGTAGGAATTGCAAGCGAGAAAAGAATGACGCTGGAGAGCCGGTTCTTCATGTAGGTCGCTCCTGAAAAAAGGGTGTTACGAAACCGGAGCGAGTGTAGCAGAGGATTCTTGGAGTAGGGCAGGAAAACAAATAAAGAGATGTCCGCGCCTCTCTTCTACTCTCCCGACTGCGCCGTAGAGACTGGCCGGGCGGGCGTCGAATCGCCTTTGACGTGATGGTTGTACCATGCAAGATAACGCTCGAGGCGATCCTTGATGTGTGAAGGCGTTTTGAATTCGTGGTACTCGCCGGGGTACACGACAAGTTCGGTGGTGCGACCCAGCCGCTTGAGCGCCTGATACATTTGCTCGCTTCCAAGAATCGGAACGTTCCAGTCGATGTCGCCGCCCATAAATAGCGTCGGCGTCGTGATGTTGCTCACGCGATAGAAGGGCGAGACCTTCTCCCAGACAGCTTTGTTCTCCCACGGGTGGCCGAGCTCCGTTTCATAATCGCGCTGGTATTCGTCATGGCCGTAGAAGCTGCCGAAGAAAGCGCTGCCCGCACCGGAAATGGCGGCTTTGAAGCGGTTCGTCTGCGCGATGATGAAGTCGGTCGAGATGCCCCCGTACGACCAACCGCCTACGGCAAGCTTCGCTGGGTCAGCAATCCCCTGCTCAATGGCGTAGTCCACGATCGCCATGTCGTCTTGAAAATCCTTGTTGCCCCAATCCGCCCAGATGGCCTGAGCGAACTTCTGCCCGTAGCCGGAAGACCCGCGAGGGTTAGGGAAGAGGACGACATAGCCATTGGCTGCGTAGAGCTGCGGGAGATGGTCAAATTCGGCGTAATAAGCCCAAACAGGACCGCCATGAGGCCGCAGAATCGTCGGGTACTTCTTGCCAGGAGTGTAGTCGACCGGCTTGTACAGATAGCCGGCGACGGTTGTGCCGTCTTTACTCTTGAAGTGGACGTATTCGCCGTGGGAAAGCTTGAGCTGCCTCATCAACGCGTCATTGACGTGGGTGACTTGCGTGAGCTTGCCGCCGATGACAGAGAAAATCTCGTCGGGATGCTCCAGCGTAGAGATCTGCGCGGCAATATTGCCTGTAGAACCGTTCCCGAGGGAATACCCGTTGACCGTTAAGCGTCCTCCGATCGGGGGGCGCTGCCCGTGCTCGCCGTCGCCAAAGGCGATACTACCCGTGGTGGTGTCCACGGTATAGAGCCGGAGAGCGCCGTCGTCGTCCGCGATAAAGAAGATCTTGCCGTCGCAAGAAAAGTGCGGCTGATCCGCATTGCGGTCTAGCGCGAGCGTGAGGACTTTGGCCGGGCCCCCGGTGGCTGGAGAAATGGCGACATGCCGGGTGCCGTAATCGAAAAGGTGCGGCTCGAGTTGGGTAACGTAGGTGATCCGCTTGCCGTCCGGCGACCAGCTTGGAGCCGTGTCTGCGCCGGGATTCGTTGTGATTTGGGTTAGGTGAGCGCCCTTGTCTTGGTTGTCCACGGCGACAAGCCAGATGTTCGTGTCGTAGGTCGCGTCAGGATCGGGTTTGGAGCGGTTGCTGCTGAAAGCCACAAGCTTCCCGTCCGGAGACCACGCCGGCTCAGAATCGTCGAAGTCGCCGGAGGTGATTTGCGCCAGACTCCTTGTCCTTAAGTCGAATACATACAAGTGAGTACGGCGGCGGTCGAGGTAGCCGATTTCGTCGATTTTGAATTGCAAGCGGTCGATGACCCACGGCTTTTGAACCTTGGGCTTTTCCTTGCTCACGCCGGATTTGGTTGTCTTCTCCTTGGCGGCTTCGAGCTCTTCGGGACTGGGATCCCGAAGAACCAAAACAAGGCGGTGGCTATCGGGAGACCATCCGAAGTCTTCGACGTCCTGAGGCGTGTCCGTGAGCCGCTCTGCCTCTCCGGCCTGACGAGGCAGCAACCAGACCTGCGTCTTGCCCTCGTCGCGAGCGGAGAGGAACGCCATGGACCTGCCGTCGGGGCTCCAGCGCGCGTGGGACGAGGAAACGCCAGCAGCCGTGAGGGGCAAAGCCTCGCCACCTGCAATAGGAACCATCCAAATGCGATCTTCGTTTTTGTCTTCTTTGAGGAGCCGCGTTTGCACCGTATACGTTACGAACTGGCCGTCGGGGCTAAGCTGCGGATCGCTAACTGGCCGAATTTCAAAATAATCGTCGACGGTTACGCGGCGAGGGGCATGAGGAGCTTGCTGAGCCAAAACGGCAAAAGCGGGTACCAGAACCAGAACAAGAAGCGCGGCAAACACAGCGCGGGCGGATGGCCTCATTCGAACGCTCCTTTTGAAATGGTAAAACCTAACGACGAAAGTAAGCGAGCAGTCTAGCATGCACTGCAGAAGCGCAAACGAGCGATCGGCGGCATAGATAAACGACCTACCCGAACTGCGGGGAACCGATCTGCGAAGTGTTCCCTGCATCGAGCGTGAAAAAAGATTGGCCGAGCTGCATTTTTCTCTTGCATGCGGAATGGACTCTTGTATTCTGCGATTGCGAACTTGCTATTTTTTACGCGTGATCGTAGGCGCTGCACACCGCGAAGCGAGCGAGTTCGTTGAGGAGGACGAGAGAGTATAAATTGAGTTCGATATCTGTTCCCGCGCCGTTCCCTTCCCGCGCCATCCCAACAACAAAAAAGAGAGTTGCGAAACTGACGCTCTGGCCTCTCGTTGCGGCCACGTTCTTCATGGTGTCTGGCGGCACGTACGGGACGGAAGAAATCATTCACGGCGCTGGTTACGGCCGCGGAATCTTGATTCTGCTCTTTCTTCCGGTGCTGTGGAGCTTGCCGACCGCGTTCATGATCGGGGAGCTTTCGAGCGCTCTGCCGACCGAAGGCGGCTACTACGCGTGGGTGCGGCGCGGCATGGGGAATTTCTGGGGATTCCAGGAAGCGTGGCTCTCGCTGGCCGCCAGCATCTTTGACATGGCGATTTATCCCACTTTGTTTGTGTTTTATTTGAAGCAGACGTCGCCCTGGTTCGGGATCGGGAATCACGGAATCTACGCAGGCTTGTTTGTGGTGGCGACCTGCGCGGCATTGAATCTCGCTGGAATTCGCGTGGTGGGATTGACTTCGGTGTGGCTGTTTTTCCTGTTGTCGGCGCCGTTTGCGCTGGTGGTTGTGCTCGCCCCTTTCAAGGCGGGAGCACCTGCTGATCCCCACGCGGCGCCTGCCACAACCGGGCTCGGTTTGCTTGGCGGAGTGCTCGTAGCAATGTGGAACTACATGGGATGGGATAACGCATCGACGATTGCGCAGGAAGTCGAGCGGCCCCAGAGAACCTATCCGCGGGCAATGATTGCCGCGGTAATCCTGGTTGCGCTGACCTATGTGCTGCCTTTTGCAGCAGTCTATTTCACCGGGGCTCCTTCTTCCCTTTTCGCGGAGGATGGCTCGTGGGCCACAGTTGCGGGAGCATTGGGAGGAAGAATCGCCGGTTTCGAGTGGCTTCGATTCTCGATTGTGCTCGGCGGGATGATGAGCGCGTTCGGGATGTTCAACGCGCTGGTGATGAGCTACTCGCGTCTGCCGCTGGCCATGGCGCGAGATGGAATGCTTCCGAAAGTATTCGCCCAAACGAGCAAGCGCACGAATACGCCGTGGCTCGCCATCGTCGTTTGCGCGGCGTGCTGGGCATTGTGCCTCGGTCTGGGATTCAGGCGGCTGGTGACGCTGGATATCATGCTGTACGGGACGAGCCTGATGCTGGAATTTGTGACGCTGGTGGCGCTCCGCATCAAGGAACCCCAGTTGAAGCGCGGGTTTCGCGTTCCCGGCGGCATGACCGGCGCTGTCTTGACTGGCGTGTTCCCCTTGCTGCTGCTCTTACTCGCCGTGGTGGAGAGCGACCACGAAACCGTGCTAGGCATGAACGGGCTCCTTTTCGGCGCACTGATTATGTTCGCCGGCTTCGCGGTTTACTTCGTGAGCGCCAAGCTGAAGATTCTGGAGGCCGAGCCGGTCTCAGCTGCAAATACCGAAGAACTGGAACCAGCATAGGACGGCCTCCAGGGCGTATCTCCTGCATTTTCCGCGGATTGCGTCGAGTGCCTGGAATCGACCTATCGACTATGTAGATTGGGCACAACGTAGATAGTGTAGCTATCTAGATACCGCCGGCCATGTAATTTGTGTTGCAAACTAGTTTGCGAAACAAACCACCTCGAGACCCACTGAAGAAATTTGGAACTAGGCCGAAAGCACGTCAGCTTGCCAAATTGCCCGTCTCCCCAATCCAGAGAGGCAGTCTTGTTTTCGCGGTGTGAGATATACTCGACCCTCGTTCGAAACACCAAATAACTTGGGGAGATGACTTTGAAACTGCGTCGCGTTGTTCCCGCCGTTGTGTCCCTGCTGCTTCTCACTGGCGCGTCGGTTCGGCTTATGGCTGGCCCTGAGGCGCCAAAACAATTCGACCAGAAACTGTTTCAAGAGTTGCATTGGCGGTTGATCGGACCCTTTCGCGGAGGCCGCGTGCTGGCGGTGACTGGCGTGCGCGGCCAGGCGGACACCTATTATTTCGGAGCGGTTGACGGCGGCGTTTGGAAGACCAACGACGCTGGGCGAACTTGGAAACCGATTTTTGACTCGCAGCCGATTGCCTCCATTGGCGCGATTGCAGTGGCACCGTCAGACCCAAACGTGATTTACGTCGGATCAGGCGAAGCAGATATGCGCTCGTCCATCTCTGTGGGAAATGGAATGTACAAGTCCACGGACGCTGGAAAAACTTGGAAGCAAATTGGGCTGAGTGACACGCGGCAGATTGGGCGGATTCTAGTGGATCCCCGCGACGCGAATCGAGTTTTTGTCGCGGCGCTCGGGCACGCGTACGGGCCGAACCAGGACCGCGGCGTCTTTCGCTCGAAAGACGGCGGAGCACATTGGCAGAAAGTGCTGTTCCACGACGAAAACACGGGAGCAATTGACCTGGCGTTTGAGCCGGGGAATCCGAAGACAATTTATGCAGCTTTGTGGCAAACGCGGCGGCCGCCGTGGAGCATTTATCCTCCTTCGAACGGTCCGGGCAGCGGGCTGTATCGTTCGAATGACGGTGGAGACCATTGGCAAGCGGTAAAAGGAAATGGGCTGCCGTCCGAGGGATTGGGGCGGATGGGGATCGCCTTTGCGCCGAGCAATCCCAAGCGGATTTATTTGATCGCGGACGCCAAAGAAGGCGGACTCTATCGCACGGATGATGGCGGTCAGAGTTGGCAACAAGTTTCCAAAGACCACCGGATTTGGGGACGAGGTTGGTATTTCAATGAGGTCACCGTCGATCCGAAAAATCCGGAGATTGTGTACGTGCCGAACACTTCGATCTATAAGTCTGTGGACGGCGGAAAGAGCTTCACGGTGTTCAAAGGCGATCCCACAGGCCCGGATTATCACGAACTGTGGATTGATCCCGACGACTCGAAGCGGATGATTTTGAGCTGCGACCAGGGTGCCGTCGTGACCCACAACGGCGGCGAGACGTGGAGCTCGTGGTTCAACCAAGCGACCGGGCAGTTCTACCACGTAGCGACCGACAATCAGTTTCTGTATTGGGTGTATGGGGCGCAGCAGGATAGCGGGCCGGCGGCCACGGCCAGTGCCAGCAAGTACCGCTTCCTGAATTTTCATGACTGGCGGCCCTTGGAAGCGGGGGATGAAAACGGCTACATCGCTCCCGATCCGCTGAATCCGGGCGTGATCTTCGGTGGATTCGTAGCACGGCAGGACCTGAGCAACGAACAGATCCAAGAGATGCCGCCGACGATTGCGCATGAGGGCTCGTTCCGGCGGACGTGGACGCTGCCGCTGGTATTTTCGCCACTTAATGCGCACGTCCTTTACTTCGGGTCGCAGGTTTTGTTTCGAACGGAAGATGGTGGAAATTCCTGGCAAGCCATCAGCCCGGATTTGACGCGCGAAGATCCCGGCGTGCCACCGAACCTAGATCCAGCAACAGCTGCAGACGCCCCTAAGGCAAAACGGCGCGGAGTGATCTACACGATTGGCCCTTCATACGTGAAAGAAGGAGAGATTTGGGCAGGAACGGACGACGGACAGATTCAGTTGACGCAAGATGAAGGAAAAAATTGGGAAAACGTCACTCCGGAAGAACTGACGCCGTGGAGCAAGGTGACGCACATCGAAGCATCGCACTCTGACGCAGGCACAGCGTACGCCGCGGTGGAGCGGCACCGGCTAGAGGATTATCAGCCGTATCTCTATCGCACGCGGGATTTTGGAAAGAGTTGGCAACGCGTTTCGACCGGAATTCCTGACGGCAGCTTCTTAAATTGCGTGAGAGAAGATCCATTTCGCAAAGGATTGCTTTATGCGTGCACGGAAAAGGGTGTGTACGTTTCGTTTGACGACGGAGACGACTGGCAGCCACTGCAATTCAACTTGCCGGTGACCTCGGTGCGCGACCTGGTGGTGCACGAGAACGATTTGGTGATCGCAACATTCGGGCGCTCGTTCTGGGTCCTGGACAGCGTGACGCCGCTGCGGCAAATCGATACGCACGTAACTGCAGCCGACGTCTGGCTGTACCAACCGGCAACGGCGTATCGCGTGCGGCCAGGAAGTGACGAGAGCACCCCGATTCCGGACGATGAAGCGCTGGCCGCAAATCCTCCCAATGGCGCTGTGTTGGATTACTACCTAAAGGAGAAATCTGTAGCTCCGGTGCAATTGGAAATTTTCAACAGTGACGGGAGGCTGGTGCGGCGATTTGCCAGCGACGACGAAGCGCCGAAGGTGAATCCGAACGACCTACCATTCCCCGCTTCCTGGATTCCTCAACCACCAAAGCTTTCTGCAGAGGCCGGAATGCACCGGTTCGTGTGGGATTTGCGATATGCACCCGCAAAAGGCGTGCGCGCGTCGTTTCGCAGGCCTTCCGGGCCGATAGCGCTGCCCGGAAAGTACACCGTGCAACTGACGGCACATGGCAAAAACACTACGCAACCGCTGACCATCAAGATGGATCCGCGCGTAAAGACCACGCAGGAAGAGCTAGTACGCCAGTTCGAACTGGCTTCGAAGCTTTCTGCTCGCCAGAACGAAGTTGCCATGGCGCTGCAGCAAATCGCAGAGCTGCGAAAGCAGACTGAAGCGCGCAAGAAAGAGGCGAACGGGAAGGCTGATGTCGTCAAAGCGCTGGACGGACTCGATCAGAAGCTGGAAGCGATGGTCGCTCCGGATGCCGGGGCTGGGTTCGGTCTGTTCGGCCTGGCGCTTCCAAGCAAAGAAGCGGAAACACTGGCGAAAGTTGGGTCGGCCTTGAATGGCTTGATGGCCATCGTAGAAAGCGCCGATGCGGCGCCTACAGAAGATGCCAAGACCGCGAGCGAAAAATGGGATAAAGCTGCGGAAGAAACGCTGGCACATTGGGCCGATTTTCAAAACAAGGATCTGGCGAGCGTCAATGCGTTGCTGCAAAAAGAGAATCTAAAGACGGTGGCCACAACGGAAACTTCAGGCACGCATTAGAGCGAATCTCCTGCAGCAACTAGAAAGCGTGGTCTCACGCATAAGCCGGGGCAATATGGTCTGGCTGTTAAAACTTTGTCTGGTTGCCAAGATGGGGCGGAGCATTCCTTCGCTGCGCTCGGGATAAAGCTGCGCGTCTACAACTGCCGGTGGCCTCCACGGCAAATTTGATATGCTGCTTGATGTGGGAAACTCCAAGCGGTTAAGATTCCTCACCATTTGCGGAACAGGCTCGCTGCTATTTGCAGCTGCGGTGACGGCGGTCGCGTTGCAGACTTCGTCTCAGACGCAACAACCTGCCGCAGGTGGTGCGCCGCCCTCCGCTGCTACAGCTCCCGCCGGACAAAGCGCGATGCCGCTACCAGTTGGGTCCGCTCCCGGGGCACAAACCACGCAGGGCTGGTCAAACGTCGTCGTGTTGGACCCAGCACACGGTGGAACCGACCTCGGCGCACGGGGAACCGGTGGAATCCAAGAGAGCGATATCACGCTGGAATTTGTGGCCGAGGTGCGGCGCGCACTGGAGCAGCAAGGATTTCAAGTGGTGCAGACGCGGCAAGGGAACGAAAATCCTTCTTTCGATGACCGGTCGGCGATTGCCAACGCGCAGCGTGGGGCGGTTTTCATTACATTGCACATCGCGTCGACGGGAATCCCTGGCACTGTGCGCGTCTATGTGAATTCAGATTTGTCGCCCATAACTACACCGAACGGCTTTATTCCTTGGGACCGCGCGCAGGCCCCGTACCTCGGACTTAGCCGAAAACTTGGCGACTTGGTGCAGGGAATGCTCACGCAGCGGTTCAAGGGTTCGCCGGACACCGCGCAAACCGCGACAATCCGGCAGCTTCGGACAACGGCAGCGCCGGCAATTGCCGTGGAAGTTTCAAGCGTGGTAGTGAATGACCGGGCAGACCTGGACCATATGGCTCCAGGTGTGGCAGATGTGATTGCGCGCGGCGTGGCGGCTTTCAAACCGTTATATGTAACTGCGAGTGCTGGCGGAGCGCTGCCGTGATGGATCCCGCGATAGAACCCGCAAAGGGACGATGGAAATTCTGGGTAACCACGCTGCTGGTGTTTGCGGTGATCGGCGCTGCGATTTTTGTTCCGATTCTCCGGAAACGCATGAAGCGCGCCGCACGATTGCAACAACAAAGTGAAGAACAGGCGCGCCGGGAATTGATACAGCCGGTTCCCATGAACCCCAGCGATCCACGCGTGAAGGCAAAACTTTTTTGGCTTTCCGATGCGGATAATTCGATGCTGGCGCCCGTAACTGTGGAGTTGCCGCTTTCTAGTGACCCGGTGCTGCGTTCGAAGCAAGTGCTGAACACTTTGCTGGCCGGCCCCGTGGACACGGAACTCCGCACACTGCCACCAGATGCCGCGCTGCTCGCGTTTTACATTTTGCCGGATGGCACGGCTGTCGCGGATTTTTCCGAGGCGCTGGCAACATCGACTCCTTCGGGCATCGCGAGCGAGCAATTAGCGGTCGATTCTTTGACGCATACGCTGGAAGCGAATGTTCCACAAGTGAAACGGCTGAAAATTCTGATTCATGGACAAGAGGTGGAGACGCTCGCCGGGCACATCGACCTGACAGGAACATTTAATGTGAATGATGGCGGAGGACAGACGCCGGCAAGTCCCGCGGCAGCGCCAGCAGCGGGCAAGACCGGGATATTGCTTTTGCCGCCGTTGACACCGGACGGAAGCACCGGCAAACTGGCGGAGCTTTGAAAAATCCTCAGGAATGGGAAGCACTTGAGAGAGCCAAGGCAGGAGGACAAGTGAGAAGTGACGGCCGGGCAGCGGACCAGATGCGCCCTCTGAAAATCACGCCGGATTTTATTTCCACGGCCGAAGGAAGCGTGCTAATCGAACTGGGAAACACGCGCGTGATTTGCACGGCCACCGTGGATGACGGTGTGCCGCTCTTCTTGAAAGGCACCGGCAAAGGCTGGGTAACCAGCGAATATGGAATGCTTCCGCGCGCCACCGAAGAACGGACTCCGAGAGAAGCAGTACGCGGGAAACAGTCTGGGCGGACACTTGAGATTCAACGCCTGATTGGGCGTTCGCTGCGCGCAGTGACCGACCAGGAAGCGCTGGGCGAACGTACGGTGTGGCTGGATTGCGACGTGATTCAGGCCGATGGCGGGACGCGCACGGCCTCGATTACGGGCGCGTTCGTGGCGCTTGCTTTAGCCTTAGAACGCATGACGGCTGCGGGCATGCTGAAAGGCTCGCCGTTGATTGACACAGTGGCTGCGACGAGTGTTGGGATCGTCAACGACCGCGCGCTGCTGGACCTTGTTTATGAAGAGGATTCACGCGCGGAAGTAGACATGAACGTCGTTATGACGGGCAGCGGACATTTTGTGGAAGTTCAGGCCACTGCGGAAGGCCGTGCATTCACCGGCAGTGAGATGCAGGACTTGCTCGCGCTTGCAGCCGCGGGAATCCGGCGACTGACTGAAGAACAACGCGCTGTCTTGCCCCTGAAATTCAGTGCGCGCGCCCGTTAAGTTGTTTCTCGCCTCGTCCAATCCTGACAAGCTCAAGGAATATTGCGTGCTCGCGGAAGCTGGCGCTCCGGCTTCGCTTTCGGTCGAGCTTGCCTTGGTGGCGGAATTTGATTCGCTTCCTCCGTTTGAAGAAAATGCGCCGACCTTCGCGGAGAATGCAGCGGGCAAGGCACTGCATTATTCGCGGCTGCACGAAGGATTGGTTTTTGCCGACGATTCCGGGCTCGTTGTGCCTTCTCTCGGCGGGGCACCCGGCGTGCATTCGGCAAGATACGCAGGTATGGATGCGGCCAATTCACAACGCATCGAAAAGCTGTTGAAGGAAATGGGCGACAAGACAGGTGAGCAGCGGGCCGCATATTTCGTCTGTGCCATTGCGCTGGCGCGACTAGGGCGAGCACTGGCGGTGGTCACCGACCGAGTCGACGGAGAAATTCTCAAAGCGCAACGAGGCACAGGAGGGTTTGGTTACGATCCGGTGTTTTACTTCCCTGCTCTGGGAAAGACTTTCGCGGAACTTTCGGCCAAAGAGAAAAACCAGCACAGCCATCGCGGAAAAGCCTTTCGCAAGTTGCTCGCGGCACTTTCCTCCGTGTTATAGTCTTGGCTCCTATGGCAACAAAGCTGAAGAAAAAGAAATCGGCAATCAGGAAAACGGTTCGCGTGAAGGGGAAACCCGCGAAGCCTGCCAAGGCAGCAAAGGCGGCAAAACCAGCCCGCGGGGCAGGGACCGATCCGCAGCGTATAGCTGCAATCCTGGCCAAGCTGGACGAAGCCTATCCTAGCGCAACTTGCGAGCTGAATCACAAGAACGCATTTCAACTGCTGATCGCCACGATTCTTTCTGCGCAGTGCACGGATGTGCGCGTCAACCAAGTCACCGAGACGCTGTTCAAAAAATATCCCGATCCAAAGGCATTCGCGTACGCCAATCCGAGCGAGCTAGAGCAGGAGATTCGCCCCACGGGCTTTTTCCGCAACAAAACCAAGTCGGTCATGGGCGCGAGCAAGGCGCTCCTTGAAAAGTTTGGCGGTGAAGTACCGCGAGATATGGAGGAGATGCTCAAGCTGCCGGGGGTGGCTCGAAAAACCGCTAACGTGGTATTAGGAACCGCTTATGGAATTCCTAGCGGCATTGTGGTCGATACACATGTCCAACGCATCGCTAACCGGCTCGACCTGACGCGCAATGAGGACCCGAAGAAAATCGAACGCGATTTGATGCAAGTGATTCCGAAAGACAAATGGATTCTGTTTTCACACCAGATCATCTGGCATGGACGCAGAATTTGCCAGGCGCGCAAGCCGAAATGCGCGGAATGCAACCTGGAATCCCTGTGTTACGCGAAGGACAAAACCATCTGACAAGGTAGTGACGCAAGCAAGACGCTTTGTGACGCACCTCACAGTAATCCGGAAGTATCTGCCGTAGTGTAAGTACAGATGAAGGCGGCAGCGAAACCATTCTCGGTCCTACCTAAAGAAACCTACATTGCCGCTCTCACCCTTCTTGCAATAGCTTTGCATCTGATCTTGCGGTATGCGACGGCCCTGTCGCCGCGCGTGGCCGACCTGCCTCTGTTCGTTGCGCTAGTTATTGGAGGAATTCCCCTGGTCTTTGAGCTCGCCAAAAAACTCTTCAAAATGGAATTCGGTTCGGACCTTTTGGCTGGCGTCTCGATTCTCACGGCGGTTCTGCTGGCTCAGTATTTGGTGGCAACGATTGTCGTGCTGATGCTCTCGGGCGGAGCAGCGCTGGAATTCTATGCGGCGGCGAAAGCGTCGTCGGTGCTGGATGCGCTAGCAAGAAGAATGCCGAGCATCGCGCACCGGCGCGAAGGTCCTCTGCTCCATGATGTGAAACTGGAGGAAATTCGCGTGGGAGACGTCCTAACCGTCTTTCCTCACGAGATCTGCCCCGTGGATGGCGAAGTGCTCGAGGGCCACGGCGTTATGGACGAGGCCTATCTCACCGGCGAGCCCTACGAAATTTCCAAGACGCCCGGATCGCAAGTGATCTCCGGCGCCATCAATGGAGAGCAAGCCTTGACGATCCGCGCCGAAAAGCTGGCCGTAGATTCTCGCTATGCGCGAATCATGCAGGTGATGCATGAAACGGAGCAGCAGAAACCGCGCCTGCGGCGGCTAGGGGATCAGCTTGGCGCGTGGTATACGCCCCTGGCGCTTGGTATCGCTGGCGTTGCTGGTTTTCTCAGCGCCGATGCGCATCGCTTTTTGGCGGTTGTGGTCATCGCCACGCCGTGTCCGCTGCTGCTGGCTATTCCGACGGCCATCGTGGGCGCAATCTCGTTGTCAGCCCGGCGCGCAATCATCATTAAGAATCCTCGCGTATTGGAACAAATCGATTCGTGCCGTACCCTGATTTTCGATAAGACAGGAACGCTCACCTACGGTAAACCTACGCTGACTGCCGTGATTTGCGCCAAAGGCTTTAATCGTGCAGAAGTAATGCAGCTCATTGGCAGCTTGGAACAATATTCGAAGCATCCTCTGGCCGCAGCCATTGTTGCGGCGGCAAAGCAGGAAAATCTCGCGCTGCTGCCTGTCGCTCATGTCAGCGAACATCCGGGCGAAGGGCTGCTCGGCATCATTGAACGTAGAAAAGTTCAGATTACTGGCCGCAACAAAGTCGCTGATCAGCAACTTCCTTTGCCGCCCTTGGCGAGTGGACTGGAATGTTTGGTCTTCGTTGACGGTCTCTACGCCGCTGCGCTGCGCTTTCATGACACCCCGCGAAAAGACAGCCGCACGTTTATCGAACATCTTCAGCCGCGCCACGGAGTACGCAAGGTGATGCTGGTCTCCGGCGACCGCGAATCAGAAGTGAAATACCTGGCGGAGACCGTGGGAATTACCGAAGTCCATGCTAGCAAGAGCCCCGAAGAGAAAGTAGCGATCGTGAAGCAGGAAACAGCACAGGACAAAACACTCTTCGTCGGAGATGGCATCAACGATGCTCCGGCGCTCCTCGCGGCGACAGTGGGTGTAGCCTTTGGCTCGGCCAGCGACATCACTGCAGAAGCAGCGGACGCTGTCGTCCTCGAATCGGCTCTCGCGAAGATCGACGAGCTCATGCACATTGGGCGGCGTATGCGGCGCATCGCGCTACAAAGCGCGCTCGGCGGCATGATTGCCAGCATGGTCGGGATGATTTTTGCGGCGGGAGGTTATCTGCCGCCGATCGGCGGCGCGATCGGGCAGGAAGTGATCGATTTGTTCGCCGTGCTGAATGCTGTTCGCGTGGCCTTGCCGACGAGTGAGTTGCAGGACTTTTAGATAGACACTCATGCTCAAAATTCTCCTGCTCTTCCTGCTCGTTTTTCTGCTCAATGTGATGCCGGCATTTGCTCCGCCTACGTGGATGGTTTTTTCGTTTCTAGGGTTCCGCTTCCCCGACCATATGGGCGTCGCTCTTGCTTTTGTCGGAGCGCTTGCCGCCACGCTCGGGCGATTCACGTTGGCCAAAGGTTCGAATGTGATCGTGCGCCGCCGTTTTCTTGGCGAAGAAGCGCGGCAAAATGTGGATGTCATCCGTGAACAACTAAGCTGCCGGAAGAAGCTCACTTTCAGCATTTTTCTTTTCTATGCCTTTACTCCACTGCCCTCGAATTATCTATTCATCGCGTACGGGCTAACCACGATGGAATTAAAGCTGATCACCATTCCGTTTTTTATGGGACGCTGGGTCAGCTATTCCTTCTGGACTTTTACAGCATCCAGCATCGCGCGCAAAATCACCCTCCAAGACACCGAGGCACTTTCCTATTTCAGCGCGTACTTTGTCACTACCCAGGTTCTATTGCTGACTCTGGTGTATGTGTTTACGCGGATTGACTGGAGACATCTCGCCAGCGATAGGAAATTACGATGGCTTCCGCGAAACAAGAAGCCGCCGGAGCCAATTTGAATCTCACATTGTTTTGGAAACGCTGGTGGGTAGGCCGATGTTCGGCGTGGACGTACCTTAGTTCGGCTTGCTTGGAGTCGTCTGGCTCTGGCCGCTGGACTGGGGGCCCGGCTGTGAAGAATTCACGGGCGGGTGCCCGGGAGGAAGCGTGCCCTGCGCAGGCGGAGCAGACGGATTCAGGATTTCGTTGAAATTCGGCATCGCTCCGGAATGCACGTCTGGGTTCGCGTGTGGGTTTTGACCCGGATCCGGATGCTGAATCATGCCACCTAAAGCTTGCGATTTCAGGACCACCCAGGCGCCATCGCGTCTTTCAAGATTGTAGGCAACATGCATGCCGGCTCCGGGCGTGCCGCTGTTCTTGGGACGAAACTCGACTTCCGCATGAGCCTGGTTGCCATTGACCGAGACGCTCCGAATATCCATGTCCATTGCATTCATATTGAGCGTGCCGATGGACGTCAGATGCTGCAGAATGCCGGCGCGGATTCCGTCGTTGTCATTGGCTTGCTTCTTGCATGCACCAATACCTATGAGCAATACAAAAATTCCCATGGCCGGAGCCAAATGCTTCACGCAGGATCCTTTCTAACGATTCTTTGCTCGTAATGACTTATTTTCAGGCCTTCCGCAGCCCTCTCGGCACCAGTGGCAAATCATTCAGGCGCATGCCCGTAGCATCGAACAATGCGTTGCCGACGGCCGGCGCAATCGCCATGATGGGCGTCTCGCCAGCACCAGCCGACGAGATGTCTTTCCGGTCGAGGAGGATCGCCTCAATCTCCGGGACATCGCGGAACCGCGGCACGCGATACGTGGCAAAATGTGGATTCGTGATCCGCCCATTTTCGAAATCGATGGCCTCGAAGAGTGCTCCGCCCAGCCCCTGGATGATTGCACCCACTACTTGATTGCGCAAGCCATCGGGATTGACGATGGCGCCGCATTCGAACGCTTCGACGACACGGACAACGCGCACGCCGCCGGAAGCCCGGTCGACATCAACTTCGGCGCACGCTGCCACGTAACTTCCTTTCTCAGCACCGCAAGCAAGCCCGAACCCTTGCCCGTCCTGTATTCTCTTGCGCGGCCACCCGAAAGATTTCGTTGCAGCTTCCAGCACAGCCCGCATCCGCGCATTCGAGAGATTTTTCAGGCGAAATTCGAGCGGATCCATTTTAGCAGCGCGCGCCAAGGCATCCATGTGCGTCTCGCGCGCGAAATGATTTGCCGTCGCGGCCAGGCCGCGATACGACCCGCTGCGCAGAACCAGCGGCACTTGGTGGTATTGCGTTATTTGATTTGCAACGTCGTAGGGTGTTTCGATCGCCGACATGCCGGAATGGTAGTTGTGAAATTCCCAGGCAGTCAGTTTGCCGTCCGCCGCGATACCGCTTTTGACTTCGATCACGCCCGCAGGACGGAAATATGCCCAGGTAAATTCTTCCTCGCGTGTCCAAACAACTTTCACAGGCTTTCCCGCCGTGCGCGCCAATCGTGCAGCTTCGATGGCCGCGTCGCTGGTGTGCTTCCCTCCATAAGCGGCACCAGTATCGGGAACGATGACCCGAACGTTGCTCTCGGGCATGTGAAAAACGCTCGCGAGTTCATCGCGATTCGCAAACGGCCGTTGGGTTCCCGTCCAAACCGTCAGTTTGCCATCAGCAAATTGCGCCACAGCCGCTCGTGGCTCGAGCGGAGTGTGCGCGATGTACGCCACATTGTAGGCCGCATCCAGGCGGTGCGCCGCGGCAGCGAGTCCTTCTTCTATGGAACCTTTCTGGTGGCGAAATCGCTCGCTGGACGAAGGCTCCGCATTCTTCTTGAGGTACGAGAAAATCTCCTTGCTCGAAACTTGCGGCACTTCTTTCCATTGCGTACGAATGGCGTCCAACGCTTTTTGCGCTTCGTGCGCGCTGGGCGCCGCAACACCAATGAAGTCCCCATCGTGCACAACGGTCACGCCGCTCATGGCCTTCGCCGCGCTGTCATCATAGGAAGCAAGCGTCGCACCAAACGACGGTGGGCGCAGCACTTTTCCGTAAAGCATACCTTCGAGCCGGACGTCGCTGGTGTACTTGTGACTTCCGGTGACGAACGCGCGGCCATCCACCTTCGGAAGCGGCTTGCCGGCAATCTTCCATTCCGTGGCAGGCGTAATGGGGTCTTCCGCAGGCAGGTTCTGCGCAAGCGTTTTGCCGCGTGCGAGCTCAGCATAAGTCAGGGACCGCTTCGAAGTAGGATCCGTCACCTTCGCATCCGCGGCGACAAGCCCCTCGGGCGGAACATTCCATTCTTTGGCGGCTACCGCGATGAGCAAGTTGCGCGCCGCTTCCGCAACGCGGCGGAATTGCGGCGTCATGGTCGGAGTCGTTCGGCTGCCAAACGTGCCGGCATCGAATGGCGTCAGAGATGTATCTCCCATCACCAGGCGCACGCTCTCAAAAGGCACGCGCAGTTCATCCGCGAGGGTCTGTGAGATGGATGTTCGAATGTTCTGCCCCATTTCCGCCTTGCCGGTGAAACCAGTCACAACACCATCTTCGCCGACGTGCAGCCACGAAGTGATTTCCTTCGGCAACTCTTCGCTGTGGAACGATGGCGAGCCGGGTGCCGTTTCTTGTGCGGCGAGTGTGTCTTTGGCTACGACAAACACGGCGATCCCTGCGCCCAAAATTTTGAAGAAGTCGCGGCGCGCCAGATCGAATTGGTGGATGGGCAGCGCGCTAAATTCGTAGCGCTCTGGCTCGGCAACAAGTCTCTCTCCTATGGTGTTCATCGCGCACGCTCCTGCATCATCTTCCCTGCATGCTGCACGGCCTCGATAATGCGCGGGTGCGTTCCGCACCGGCAGACATTGCCCTGGAGGAATTGCACAATCTCTTCGGGTTTCGGGTTGGCATTCGATTGCAGCAAGCCTACGCTGCTCATCACCATTCCCGAAGTGCAATAGGCGCACTGAAACGCTCCCGCGTCAAGAAACGCTTGCTGCACGGGATGTAGCTTGCCTTCTTTCTCTAAACCTTCAATTGTCGTAACGGGTTTTGCTGCCGCCGCGCTCACAGGAATCTGGCACGAACGCCTCGGCGCTCCCGCCAGCAAAACAGTACATGCGCCGCATTGCCCTTCTCCGCAGCCATATTTGGTGCCCGTGAGGCCGAGTTCATCGCGCAGCACAAACAAAAGTGGCGTGTCCGGAGGGTAGCTGACGGCGTAGCGTTTCCCGTTGACTTCAATTTCGATCGCCATGAGCCCTCCTCAGCAACAAATTTTCCGCCCGATCAGGATTTGTGGCAAGTGTCGCAAGCTGTTTTCGCGTGATTCATGTCGTGGCAGTTCAAGCAGACGTACATCGTCGTTACGCTGGTGATTTCGGACATTTGTTCCATCTCGCGCACTGGGCCGTGGCAGGTCTCGCAGCTCACTCCGGCTTGCAGGTGCGGCCGGTGGCTCCATGCTACGCCCGGCAACACCGTGTACACGCGCACCCAGGGAACCGCCTGTTTCGATTTCGCGTAGCTTGCCAGCTTCTGAATCGTGGGTTTGTCTTTTGCGACTGTGACATGGCATTGCATGCATTTGCTCGTATCGGGAAATGTCATCAGCTTGCCCGGCTCGGGATTTGTGTGGCACGTCTTGCACTCCAAGCCAAACGCCAGATGCTTCTTATGGCTGTACGGAATCGGCTGCGCAGGTGCGAGATGTTCGCTCGGATTGTCTGGCACCATGCT
>JAWOLO010000062.1:0-32130 GCA_033853375.1 Terriglobia bacterium | reverse complement strand
AGGAATACCAGGAAAGGAGAGATGACCAATGCGTAGAAAAAAACAGAAGCTTACAAAGCGCACACGCAAAGCGATTAAGGTTGTGACTAAGCTTCGTAAAGCCGGTCTTATCCAGCCTTCCGGGTATAGTCTAGAGCTGCCTTTTTCAAGGCGACTAACTTCTTCTGGAACCGTTGACTACGCCCGTTCTATAAATATCGCTTGACATGCTAAAGCGGCTTTAGTATGCTGCCGCTCATGAGAACACTATCTGAAACCCAACGCATTCAGGTTATCAACTGCCTTATCGAAGGTTGCTCAATTCGCGCCACGGTTCGTATGACGGGAGTGGCAAAGAAAACCGTCATGCGATTGTTGGTGGAAGTTGGGCAGTTCTGCGAAGCCTATCAAGACCGCGTGCTCCGCAAACTTTCGTGTCGCGTCATTCAACTAGATGAACTGTGGGGTTTCAACTATTGCAAGGCGAAGAACGTCACGCCCTCAATCGCGGAGAAAGTGGACTATGCTGGCGACGTATGGCTTTGGGTTGCGATTGATGCGGAAACAAAGCTAGTTCCGTGCTGGCAGCTTGGCGGCAGAGACGCATTGACTGCTTACAATTTCGTGCAAGACCTTGCGAATCGTCTTAGCAATCGAGTCCAACTAACGAGTGACGGTCATCGGGTGTATCTCACAGCAATAGAGGCGGCATTCGGCTCAGACGTGGATTATGCGATGCTAGTCAAAATGTTCGGCTCAGACCCGAAGAAGATGAAACGCGCTATAGTCCGGCTCAAGTTATTAGTGTTCAATCGGTGGTAGTCACTGGCAGGCCAGACCCGAGCCTAATCAGCACAAGCTATGTCGAGCGGCAGAATTGGAGCGTCCGTACCGCGATGCGGCGCTATACGCGGCTGTCCAATGGCTTCTCGCGCAAGATCACGAATCATGCGGCGGCAGTTGCGCTTCACTACTTCGCCTATAACTTCATCAAGATTCATCGGACTTTGCGAGTGACCCCGGCAATGGCGGCAGGCGTTACGGACAAACTTTGGGACGTTAGCGACTTAGTTGCAGAATGGCAAGCCGAAGAAACGGCAAAAAGGGCGGCTTAATTCAAAGTAGCCCACTACCTTTCAGCCGAATTGTGTTGCGAAGAGTTGCTCCTCCTCGGACAATGAGCACTTCCAGGGGTGCCGGCAAATGTTTCGAATCGAGAGCTAGCTTCGTTAGCTTGCTGCCCGCATCGCGTACGGAGAAGATGGAAATGCCATCAGCTTCTCATGCCGATCCGGTAGTGCCTATCCTGCTGGCGCTGGTCGTTTTGACCATGGCGGCCGTTGCCGGTGGAGAATTAATGAAAAGGCTCCGGCAGCCCTCCGTGCTCGGGGAATTGCTGATGGGGCTATTGCTTGGTAATCTCGCCTATTTCCTTGGTAGTCCGGGAATCACGGTCCTCCGCGAAGGAGATAATCTGCGCAAAATCGCGGACCTGGCGTTGTCTTCCAATCTGAGCCTTTCGCAGGCGGCTCTCCGGCTTGTGCCTCCAGGGACTCACGCGCAGCGTATTGCCGACGTTCTCTCCGGCGCTAAGGGGCTGGATTATGTAGCCGCGTATTCGTTTGTTGATCTGCTGTCTCGCATCGCCATTTTGATTTTGCTGTTCCTTGTTGGACTAGAGACCAGCATCAACGAAATAAAACGCATCGGGCGGACGGCACTCAGTGTGGCCGCGATCGGAGTGGCAGTGCCGATGGTCCTTGGAATGGTCACGATGAGGCTACTGCATCCGGCCTCGCTCTTGGCGCGTGATCTGTTTGTCGGCGGAATCTTGACGGCCACCAGTGTCGGGATCACTGCGCGCGTGCTGCGGGACTTGCGTCAGGAATCCCGCGACGAAACCCGCGTGATTCTCGGGGCAGCCGTGCTGGATGACGTCTTGAGTTTGGTCGTGCTCGCCATCGTTAGTGGCTTGGTTTTGACGGGTGCCGTAAGTATCTTGAGCATAGGGTGGACGACCGCCAAGGCGGCTCTGTTTCTCGCTGGCTCCTTTTCGGCTGGAATCTGGATTACCCCTTGGTTTGCGCGCAAGCTCGAGCGTGCGGGAATTCACCGTGTGAAGCTTCTTTCCGGTTGCATCTTTGCGTTCTTTCTTGCGTGGCTCGCGAATGAAGCAGGGCTGGCCACGATTGTCGGGGCGTTTGCGGCAGGCATGGTTCTTAACAATTTTTTCGACAAAGAAGCGGAAAAGCAGTCGTTGCGAGAACTACTTTCGCCGGTAGAATCTCTAATTGTTCCGTTGTTTTTTGTTTGGATCGGCATCCAGGTGAAATTGGAGACCCTTGCCAACCAAGAAGTTTTGATTGCCGGCCTGGCGCTGACGATTGTCGCCATCCTGGGCAAAATTGTGAGCGGCTTGGCCTCCCCAAAGGGAATGAACCGCTTGGCCATCGGAATCGGCATGATTCCGCGCGGTGAAGTGGGCCTGATTTTTGCAGGAATCGGCAAAAGTATCGGTGTTGTCGACGATGGGTTGTTCTCGGCTATCGTGCTTCTTGTAATGCTTACAACGCTCTTGACGCCACCAGCCTTGCGTTGGGCACTGTTAGAAAGCTGAGCCTGAAAGCCAATTGGCGATCGGCGTGTGCTTGGCCTGTGCTGCCCCTTGCGACTCCCTAACCGTTGAAGGATGGCGTTTAGCGGAAACTGGCGTTTCTTGGCTTGGTTTCTGGGTCAATTCGCCGGAACATGGCGCACTTTCGTCGCCTGCGATCCCGGGCCAGGTTCCGGCACGGGTTTTGGCATTTCTGAATCCTTAAATCGCGGCACCATCTGGTCCGCCATGGCAATCGCGTAAACCGCTGACGCAATCTCCACCGCGCCTTCTCTCACATCCTCTTCGTAGATTCGCTCATAGGTGTCGAGATCGGTGTGGTGCGTGAACGAGCCGTAGTCAAATGCATCCTGCGCCAATCCAATTCCCGCCAAGCCGGCGTTGTTGAACGAAGTGCTGTCCGTTCCGCCGGTCCTTCGGCTATCGGTTGCGACTGCTCCTACGAAGCCCCAATCCGCAAACGGCTTCAGGGCGTCGTACACCATGTCCGCCGCCGCCGGCGGCCCAAACACGCCTGCGCCGCGCGGCTTTCCCGTACCCGAATCAATGTTGAAATACGCATCCAACTTCGCGTACTCCGGCTTCTGGTTTTCAAAACTTCCAAAATGCTGCTGTACGTACGCGAGCGAGCCAAGCAAACCTTCTTCCTCGCCGCTCCATAGAGCAATGCGAATCGTTCGTCGTGGCTTCACGTGCAACGCCGCCAGGATACGCGCCGCTTCCAGCATCATCGACGAGCCGATGCCGTTGTCCGTCGCGCCAGTCGCGTCATGCCACGAGTCGTAATGCCCGCCGAGCATCACGATCTCATCTTTTTTGTCCGTGCCCGGGATTTCTCCGATCGCGTTATATGCCGTGGTCCCTTCCGGGTACTCCTTGTTCTGAATGTTGATCTTCAGCATCACCGGCGACCCATCGGCCATGATGCGCGTAATGCGTCCATAATCTTCATTGCGCATGACCAGCGTGGGCACCGCTCGTGTCCAGTCATACGTTCCATTCTGCTGCGCGATGATGATGCCGTGGGCGCGGCCCGCGTCATTCACGCGCACCAGCGCGCCGTTATCCACGAGAAATTGATCCACTTGCCGCGAAACTTCCTGCCGCGACAATTGTCCTTCCGGCAATTTTGGCTGTTCGGGGAAGCGAAACGGCTTCGCATTGGGGCCAAATCGCGTCTTCCATTCATCTTCGCTCCGCCGCATGGGCGCTGGATTCATTTCTTCCGGCACTTCCACGTGCTTGCCAACAAATACGATCATTCCACGCACTTTGTCCTTCACGGAATTCAAATACGCGTCGAGCTCCGCTTGCGTCGGCTGCTTGGGCTCTTCCGGCTTTTTTGCAGGCGGCATTGGCGGCGCGGCCCACTTTGGCTCCGGTGGTGGTGTCGAACTTCCGAAAAAGTTGAACCCGCCTCCTCTTGGCGGCGCTAAGCCCGGCGGATCGAGCAACACGACTTTCGCCGTCACGACTCCCTTAGTGCCTGGCGTCCACGCCAGCGGCTTCACCATCAGTTGTCCGTGAAACGGCGCGACTGCCTCCGCGAGCAACTCCATATTTTCCCAGCCGGGCACCGGCGTCGCGGCGCTCGGCGGCTGAAAGGTCCACGGTTCGAGATGCGTGTTCACAAGCCCCCAAGAAGCCATGGTTTTCAGCGCCCAATCGTCCGCCGCTTTTAGATTCGGCGAGCCCGTCACGCGCGGCCCGTAGACGTCCGCCACTTCGTGAATGATCCACATAATCTTCGAGTTGTTCGTTTCTTCCGCGCGAATCTGCGCGTACATGTCCGAAACGCCTGGCGCCTGCGCCGTCATCGGCACCGCGGCCAGCAGCAAGCAACAGAACAAAAAAGCACAAAATTTAGTCACGTTCCCTCCCATCTCCTCTACTTGCCCACCATTAAAATGGAAAACGAGCCTTCGATCATCGGACCGCGCGCGGGGCGTCCTGCTGGTCCTGGCGGCGCATTAGGCGGAGGCGGACCGAATTCGGCCGCCATGGTGAACAGATGATTTGTCTTGGTGTCCAGCGACAAAGTCTTCGCGCCCACCATGGTCTGCAGTGTTTGCTCGACCACGAAGCTTGTAGGGCTTTTCTCCCTAATAAAAGTCATGGTGCCGGCGTATTCCGCGCTGATGGCCTCCATCGTCGCCGGGTTGAAAGCCACGGTATCCACGCCCATGCCCGTCGGAAGCGTGGTAATGATGTTGCCGTTATCCGCGCTCGCGATCACGACTACGGGCAATGGCTGACGATAATACGAAAAAAGGATGTGATTCTTTGCGTCAAAGGCGAGCCCGCTCCCGCCGGTGCCCTTCGAGCTCATGTCGTAGTGTGCGGTGACGGTCAGCGTTTTCGCGTCCACCACGGCGATGTTGGCTTTGTCCGCGATGTTTACGTAGATTGTGCCTTTGCCGTCGCTAACGGCTTGCTCCGGCGCGCCTCCCAGGTCTAGTGTCTTCACCACTGTACCGTCCGCCGCGTCAATCACCGTGGCATGCGGCATCTGATGGCTCAAGACCCACACTCGCGCGTTGTAGGGATCGCATAGGATTCCATCAGGCCGGCCGTCCACTTCAATCGTCTTGATCACCTTCAAGGTGTCGGCGTCCCACATCGTAAGCGGCTTTGTGGTGGAGAATCCATGATGAGATTTGGGATCGACCGTAGCGCCTCCGGCTCGGACATCCGGAATCGCGCCAACGGGTTCCAACGTGTCGAGGTCGAAGACGGTCAGGCGCCCTGCAGGGCCACCGCGTGGGATATACAAACGCCGCGCTTCCGAGTCGGCAAAAATGTAGTCATAGCCGCCTTCGCCTCCGGCTTTTGCCGTCTTCAATACCTTGTAAGGCCCTGCGCTAGCATCTTTCTGGGCCAATCCCAGCGATGCCAGCATCGCTACGCCAGTCGTCAACGCAACCACCGCGCAAAAATGTCGCATTCGTTGCATGAACGTCCTCCTTCGGCCCAGACCGCCACGGACTCGCGCCGGTTTTTCGGCTGGCGCAAGGCGCGCCTGAATATACACCAAATTCAAGATTGAGAAGTGTCCCGGTCGACGTCGGTGCAGGTAACGGATCCTTCCAGTTTGTGTGGATAATCGCGTTGACAGCGGTCGAATGCTACCCTACAATTAACGTTTGTCTCTAAGGGAAAGGTGTGACTGATTGCGATGAGGACGTATGTAGCCAAGGGAGCCGAGGCGGAAGCCCTGAAAACGGGCGCGAATTGGTATGTAGTGGACGCCACGAACGCCGTGTTGGGGCGGCTGGCCACCCGAGTGGCCCGGATTTTGATCGGCAAAGATAAGCCGAGCTTTACCCCGTACCTGGATTCCGGCGACCATGTAGTGGTGATTAACGCGGACAAAATCCAGCTGACGGGGAACAAGCTCGAGCAGAAAGTTTACCGCACGCACAGCGGATACCCCGGCGGATTGAAAACCGTGCCCGTGAAGCGCGTGCGCGAGACACGGCCGGAATGGGTCGTGCGCGAAGCGATTCTCGGCATGCTCCCGAAGAATAAGCTGCAGGCGCGACGGGCAAAGAAATTGCGCGTGTATCGCGATGCGACGGGGCTGGCTCGGCACGCTGGGCAAAAGCCGCAAGCGGTGGCGATTTGAGACGCGCAGGCGGGTAAGTGTAAGCTCTTTAGAATCAACACTTGTAAAAGTGTATGAAAATAAAGGACTTTATCCCCTTTAGAATCATCACTTGCGTAAAATAGGGGAGGGGGCGGTCGGATCGCGGCAGGCTCTGAGGCTCCGGCAGGAAGCGGTCGCCCAGTCGCAAACGAGATTTGTTGTTTTTCCGCACGTTGCTGTTCTTATCTACGTGGGTCGGGTGCAGGCCTTCGCAGGGGATCAGCTAGGCGTGGAATGGGCCAAAGAATGGGGTGTCTTAGGCTGTCGCCACGTCTTGGCGCCGTTTGTCGACGCTACGAGCAGCGAAAGATCCAGCCCGGGCCAGGGTTTCTGGTTTTTGAGAGTCAGGAGGAACGTTGAGTACAGCAGGTACGCCCCTCGCGGGCACGCAAACATGGTTTATGGGAACAGGGCGGCGCAAGGAGTCCATAGCGCGCGTGTTCCTTCGCGCCGGCTCGGGGAAGTTCACCGTGAACGACCGCCCCGTTGAGCAATATTTCCCGAATCATGCTTGGAAGCATGAAGCCACCGAGCCGCTGAAGTTCACTAACTTGGCTGATCAGGTGGACGTGGTAGTGAGCGCCGTTGGCGGCGGCGTGGGCGGGCAAGCTGGCGCGGTGCGCATGGGATTGTCACGCGCGATTGCGCGGTTCAATGCTGAATTGCGGCCGTCATTGCGGAAGAACGGATTTTTGACGCGCGATTCCCGGATGAAGGAACGCAAGAAGTACGGGCAGAAGGGCGCGCGGAAGCGCTTCCAGTTCACGAAGCGCTAGTTGCTTGCCAAGCGCTAAACGTGATTGGCGACTGGTGATCGGCGACTGGTCAAGAACCAAGTCTTGATCGTAACGAGCTCCAGGAAGGTGGCGTAAGTCATCTTCCTGAGATCATGGCCGGCAAGCTGCCGGCAAGAGGCTGTTCCGCAGCGGAAGGTTTCGTAGCACCGGGCTTTCGCGCATTTTGCGTCCCGGTTTCACCGGGAAGCCCGGCATGTTCGAGGGACGCACGCTGCTGCAAGCAGCTATCCTATTAGGAGGGAACTTGGCAGTAGAAATTACGATGAAAGAATTGCTGGAGGCCGGAGTTCATTTCGGTCACCAGACACGCCGCTGGAATCCGAAAATGAAGGAATATATTTTCGGGGAACGCAACGGCATCCACATCATTGATCTCCAGAAAACCTTAAAAATGTTCCGCGAAGCCAGCCGCTTCGTGAGCGATATTTCCGCACAAGGCAGAAACGTTTTGTTTGTCGGCACCAAGCGCCAAGCGCAGGAAGCCGTCGCTGAAGAGGCCAAGCGCTGCGGCGCATATTACGTAAATCACCGCTGGTTGGGCGGGACACTGACCAACTGGGCCACGCTGCAAAAGTCCATCAAGCGCCTGAAACTCTTGAAAGCCATGACCGAAGACGGGCGCATGGAGCAGCTCTCCAAAAAAGAACGCGCACGCCTGGATCGTGAGATGAAGCATCTCCAGCAGAATTTGGAAGGCATCGAGAACATGTCGCAGTTGCCGGACGCCATGTTCGTGGTCGACTCGAACGCCGAAGAAATTGCAGTGAAGGAAGCGCGCCGCATGGGCGTTCCCGTAGTCGCTGTCGTGGACACGAACTGCGACCCGGATGTGGTGGACTGGATCATTCCCGGGAACGATGACGCGCTGCGCGCCATCCGGCTGTTCACAACAAAGATTGCTGACTCGGTGGCCGAAGGACGTAATGCCTATCAGCAATCACAGGTAGCGGAACAAAAATCCGCGGAAGATCAGGCGCTCGTCGAGGGTGTCGAATATGTGGACACCAGCGCGTACGAACAGTACGAAAAGCAGGAAGGCGACTTCGTGGAAGGCGCGGAAGCCCAGGCGGAAGGCGCCGAAACTACGGTACCTCCGGACGAAGAACAGCGCTAAGAACATGCCCTGCTTGCCCGCCTGCCTCGGGCAGGCCAAGAGGCAAGCTGTCGCTGGCAGGTAGACAACGTGGGTGGGAGTTTCCAGTGGCCCGCCCCGGACGGCTCGGGGCGGGTCGTTCTGCAAGAAATAGATGGAAACACGATCTTAGAGAGCAAGGAAAAGAAGGATGAGTACACCAAACACCGCTATGGAAATTCCAGCCAAGCTAGTGAAGGAGCTAAGGGAACGAACCGGAGCCGGTTTCAGTGACTGCCGTGCTGCTCTAGTGGAAGCTAACGGAAACATTGAGAAAGCCATTGAGGTTCTGCGCAAGAAAGGCCAAGCGGCTGCTGCGAAAAAGGCACAGCGCGAAGCGAGCGAAGGGCTCGTGGGCAGCTACATCCACGCTGGTGGAAAGATCGGCGTGATCGTCGAGCTGAACTGCGAGTCGGACTTCGTGGCGCGCACGGAGGCATTCCAGCAGCTCTCGCACGATATCGCCATGCACGTCGCCGCGCTCGATCCGCGCTATGTGCGGCGCGAGGAGGTCACGCCGGACATGCTCGAGAAAGAGCGCGAAATCTATCGCGCGCAGGCGCTCGCTTCCGGCAAGCCGGCGCAAGTCGTCGAGAAGATCGTCGCGGGAAAGATGGAAAAGTTCTACGAGGAGAACTGCCTCTACGAACAGCACTACATCAAGGACGAAAGCGTGACCATCGGCGAGATGATCTCTCAAGCGATCGCCAAGCTCGGTGAAAACATTTCCATCCGGCGTTTCGTGCGCTTTAAGGTTGGCGAAGTCAGCGGTGGACCCGCGAGCGGCCCGGACGCCGCACCCGCGAAGTCCTGACAGCCACGAAACTAGCTTGAACCTTTCCTGAGCGCTCCGGATTCCCCGGAGCGCTCCATTGCTTTCAGGTTCTGGATTTCGAGTGACATGCAACTGCAGCGCGGAGTTCGACTAGCTTACAGACTTCGATAGGGCCAAGAGCCGGGATTACGCATGTATCCTGCCAGCTATCCAGATACCGAGCCAGGTTAGGAATGGCGCGGGCAGCGTGGCATCGTACGTCGAAAAGGAAAACGTTGTAATGGGGGGAACCACAATGTGCTGATGACCCAGTCAGCGAGAACCCCTTGAGAAGCTCGCGCGACGTGACCATTGAAGATTAGGGACTGCACCAACACGTAAGTTGGGCTGCTAATGAAGATTCCTAACCAAGGATAGAATCCTAGACTCGCACACTGGGCAAGCTTGGCATCCCATAATTTCCAGCAGAGAAAAGCTGCTACGGATGTTACTAATGGAATGACTAAGTTGACTGCTAAAAGCAGCGGCGGGTTAGGCGCCAGTGCATGCCACAAGAGGTCAAGGCCCAGTACACAGCAGGCAGCAAAAGCAGGCCTATCAGATTCCAACGAGTGAAGTATCGGTTCAGACGGGCATTCACATCGGGATTGTCAGCGGCCCACAGAGACATGTCAAGCTAGCCAGAACAGTGATCGATCAAGTTTACCCGCTACTTTGAGCCTTCGTGAAGTGCGAGGGGAATGATTGTTTGCTACAATTCCGAAGATTTGAAACCCGAAAATTGGAGAGTCATGGCCTCGACGAAAAACGCCGTTACTCGAGTTGCGAAGAAACTCAAGCCCGCGTACAAGCGCATTCTGTTGAAGCTCTCCGGCGAATCTTTCCAGGGGCCGCAAGGATTCGGCATTCACGGCGAGACGATTCTCTCCATCGCGCGCGAACTGAAAGACGTGCATGCGCTAGGCGTCGAAACGGCGATCATGGTCGGCGGCGGAAACATTTTTCGCGGCGCGCGGCAAAAGGGTTTTGAGATCGATCGCGCCACGGGTGATTACATGGGCATGCTGGCGACCGTGATCAACGCCATGGCCTTGCAGGATGCGCTGGAAAAGGAAGGCGTGTTCACGCGAGTGCTAAGCGCCATCGAGATGAAAGAAGTTTGCGAGCCGTTCATCCGCCGCCGCGCCATCCGCCACTTGGAGAAGGGCCGCGTGGTTATTTTTGCGGCCGGAACCGGAAATCCTTACTTCTCGACAGATACCGCGGCCGCACTCCGCGCGATGGAAATCAAAGCGGATGCCATCTTGAAAGCAACCCGCGTTGAAGGCATTTATGACGCAGATCCCGAACAGGTTCCGGACGCGCGATTTTTCCCAGCGATCTCCTATCGCGAAGTGCTAAGCCAGAACTTGAAAGTCATGGATTCGACGGCGATTTCGCTCTGCATGGACAATGGCATGCCTATCGTGGTGTTCAACATGAACCGTCCGGGCAACATCAAGCGCGTCGTGCTGGGCGAACGCGTCGGCTCGAAAGTGACGCCAGTTTAGAAAACGGCCTTTAGTGATTCGTGGTTAGTCGCGAGTCAAATTGGCTGGCTCGTATCGCCTGGGTCCGCCGCTTGCATCAGCGAGATATTTTGCGGTACTAAGTAGTCTGCCTAAGATGAGAGCCTTCCAGGGAATCTCTAATTGTGCGCCGGGGCTGGGCGCTTACATGGAAATCGAGACATTCCGTTGCCTATTTCTATTCGTTTATTCCTACTAAGAACCTAGAACTAAGAACTGAGGACTGGGACAATGACGACTATTGCAACAACTAAAGACGCGATGGCGGCGGCCAGGACGCGCATGGAAAAGGCGGTCGAGGATTTCCGCAAGGAGCTAGCGACGCTGCGCACAGGGCGCGCGAACGCCGCCATTCTTGACTCGATTCGCGTGGACTACCACGGCACGCCGAAGCCGGTGAATCAGTTGGGCACGGTAACTGTCCCCGAGGCGACGTTGCTGGTGATTGCGCCGTGGGACCCCAGCGTGGTGCCGCTCATCGACAAAGCGATTCGCGCCTCCGATCTCGGGTTGAATCCCACGAACGATGGAAAAGTGATTCGCGTGCCAATGCCCGCGCCGACGCAGGAGCGCCGCAAAGAACTCGTCAAGCATTTGCACAAAATCCTGGAGAATCATCGCACAGCGGTGCGGAATATCCGCCGCGACATCAAGGAAGCCATCGACAAACTCGAGAAGGACAAGAAAATCAGCCAGGACGAGCAAAAGCGCGCGCTTGAAGAAATGGAAAAGTTCACGCACTCGGAAACTAAGAAGATCGAGGATCTTTCCGCTGCTAAAGAGAAGGAGATTCTGGAGATCAAGTAGGATTCAGGGCTTCGGTGGAACTGTTTTCGGCGGCGCGGCATTTAACGCCGCCGGATTTGTTTTTGACGAAGTGGTTTCGGACCGTTCGAGCGTGAAGTCCTGAGCTTCATCGCTCTGGACGGCGTGGAGAAACGCGATGTAGTCGGCTGCTCGGTCGCCGGGTACTTCTCTCAAGATAAATTTGATATGCCGCGACGCCGTGATCATGGAATCTTTCACAGAATATTGTGAGGAATATGTGGCATAGTCGCGTTCGACCGAAGTTCCGGCGGGAGTGCTGACCTTCGTGCCGGGAGGGAGCTGCAGAGTCACCCGCGTCTCGACTTCGAGCGGCGTGCCAAGTTCGATAGGAGCGCTTGCCGTACCCGTTGCGGTCTTCGCGGGGGGATCGGGCAAACCCAGCTGCGGGAGTAGCGCAGGAATGCGCACCGTTTTCTTCGACCAATCCACGAATCTGAGCTGAGTCAAGTCGTATTCGACGCTGAACGGCTCTTTGGTGGCGTACGGATCGGACACGTTGACGCTGGTGACCTGCCCGCGGAATCCGTCACTGAGCGAGAGTAGCTGCGCCAGTTCCTTCCACTTTTCCTTGGCGGATTGATGAAAAGCCGCGCGCAGCGCTAATTCGTTGTCCCCGCGCATGGCATAGTACACTTTCGCAGTGAGCTTACCGTCAGCGGCGAGAGTGGCGTCCAATTGCACTTTTTGGAAGGCACGAAAGGGAAGATCGACTTCCACGTTCAGCCAACAAGGTCTTGCATGAATCAGATTCCCAAGCGGAGCTTTGGACATAAGCCTAGTCCAATTCTCTATCTCAAGCGCAGGCTTACCGCGATAATTGGTTGAAATCATGCCAAAAGGGGCGACTTCGATGCTTGGGTCAAGCCAAAATGATCGCTCCTGCTGAAAACTGCCTATGAGCAAGTGCGTGAAAGGCTTAGGGGTGGGCATTTGAGTCTCGGTAGAGTCCGGTGCGCCTGTAAGAAAGGCATTGGTAGAGATACCGACGGCAGCGGCAAGGGCCGAGAGTAAAGCGTATTTGTCCTCCGGCGTAGCGACTCCAGAAGAAAGGATCTCTCCAGGCGACCGAACACTGAAATTCGTTGCGCCAAGGGGGAGGTCTACGGTAGTGATACGCTGTGAAACAAAATTATAGATTGCTTCAAGCTCTTCCCCGTAGCTGTTGGCATTGCGAGTGAGTTCCCTCGCTTTCGCTTCTATTTCAGGTCCAGTGGCAATTTTGGAAAATGAAGACAACTGAGCGTTAAGCTTTTCCGAGAGGGCAGCCCACGTGGTGAAAGTGGTGAGGCGTATATCCGGATCCTTACTAGACGAGTCTTTATCGGGGTTGTCCCGGACAGTGGTGGACCGCTCCCAACGATAGACAGCGCGGGCGGCATCGCCTTGCCCCGTTTCTTGGGTAGATGTTGGAGGGGTAGTGGGATTAATTCGTATTGCCGGCTTGCGCGAGGCAAGGAAATCAAGCTCGAAAATTTCGCGACTTACAACGCCGGTGCGGTCGAAGCTATGGTCCAACCAGAAATCGGGCGCAAGCGGGTGGTGAGAAACGGTTCGGACAACGCGGTACTCGAGCGTGTCGCCAGGCTGGAGGCCAAGAATGCGCACAGACTTGACGCGCACGTCCTGATACGCCGGAGCGTTCACGACTGCGGGATTCGGGCGATCGGTAATGGCACTGGGCAAAATGTCTGCCGTGCCGCCGTTGGCGTGCGTGATGTGTACCATCGGAATTTCGATGGATTCGAACGATCGGTTGAAATCAAAATTGAGTTGCGCGAACTGGCGAACACCGAGTTCGCTATGGATTTTCACCAGCGCATGAACTTCCTTGCGGCTGTCGCCGTTTGATTCGAATCGCACTTTAGTTTCGAGCAACTCGATCTGCGCCGGATTCGCAGGTTTTTCTGATTTGTCTAATTTCTCTGCATTTTGGGTAGCAGGCTTAGCCGAGGATTCCGCAGGAGATTTCTGCTGCGCTTCTTGCGCCAACGATTGCAAACATTTAACGCTGAACAAGAAGCCCACGCTCAACGCAAAGAGAACGTAGATCCGGAGCCGCCAAAAGAGCTTCCTTTTCATCTCGAAAGCAGTGTAGAGGGAGGGGCCGCGGCGGTAAAGCCGCCAACGAATGCGAGTTGCGAAGGCAACAAGGCCCGTGGACAAGAAAGGCGGCGACCGGATGAGCAAACAATCTGGGCGTGGCTGCGTCGGGAGAGCATGGTAGTCTTTATGGGCATGGGCGCCAGGCGTGCGAGGAGAGAACGAATGCGACGTATCTATGTGGGAGTAGTTGTGGTGGCAAATTTGAGCATGCTCGGGCTGCCACTGCGCGCGGACAATCGGACAGCGCCAAAAGGTCCGGACGAAGATGGCACCAAGCCCGCGCTTGTGCGCATTGCCGGAGAAGGCCTGCTCAATTCGCATGCCTACGGCTTCCTGGAAGAATTAAGCGATGACATCGGTGGCCGCGTGACCGGCAGTCCCACAGAGCGCAAAGCGGAAGAGTGGGGCGTAGCGAAGATGAAGTCCATCGGCCTGGAAAACGTGCACACCGAGAAATACACGATTTGGCGCGGATGGACGCGCGGCACAGCGCAAGGCGAGATCCTTGCGCCAGTGCATCACAAGCTGCACATTGATGCGATGGGCTGGACGGGTTCGACACCGGCCGGAGGCGCCGAAGGCGAGGTGGTCGCCGTGAACATGTTCGACATCGAAAATGAGATCAAGAACGTCGCGCGGCTGAAGGGGAAGATCGCTTTGGTCACGGCAAAAGGGAAGCCCACGCAAAATGAAATGAATCTCTTTGCAATGTTCGGTGATTTTCTCAAAGCCGCGGGGCCTGCGGGCGCGATCGCAGTCATCGGCGGGCAGGGCGGAGGAGAATCGGCAGGCATGAACCTGACCCACACGGGGATTCTCGGCTTCAATGCAGACTTTGCGGTTCCGGTCGTGTCGATGTCGGCGGAAGACCAGAAACAGTTGGAGCGATTCATCGATCGTGGCATGACGCCGCGCGTGCGCTTCAACGTGCAGAACACCTTTACAAACGGCCCGGTGGAGACCGCCAATGTGGTTGGGGAGATTCGCGGGCGCGAACATCCGGAAGAAATTCTCGTCGTGGGCGGGCATCTCGATTCGTGGGACTTGGCCGAAGGCACGACCGACAACGGCTCGGGGACTGCAACTACGCTCGGGGCCGCAGAAGCTATCATGCACTCCGGGCAGCGCCCGCGCCGCACCATCCGCTTCGTCCTTTTCACTGGCGAAGAGCAAGGGCTCGATGGTTCCTTCGCGTATGTCAAACAACATACAGACGAACTCGCCAATCATCTTGGCGATTTGATTCTGGATTATGGGCAAGGACCGGTGAAGGGTTTTCAATTAGGCGGTCGCGACGATTTGGTGTCCGCGTTCGAGGCGTTTGTAAGGACGCTCGCCAACTTCCAGCCGCTGCAAGTCGATGACAAAGTGGAATCGGGAACCGATACGCTGCCGTTTTCCATGGCTGGGCTGCCAGGGATCAATATGCTCCAGGAGACTTCCGACTACCGCTACACACATCACACCGCAGCCGATGCGCTGGAAGCGCAGAAGCCGGATGTGCTTACGCACAACGCCACGTTGATGGCGTTAGCTGCTTTCTGGATTGCAGACCGGCCCGAGCGGTTTGCTTCGCCATGGCCGGCTGAGCGCACCGCGCGAATGCTACGCGCTCAACACGAATATGAGGAACTCAAAGCGTTCAACCTTTGGCCTTTTGGCGACCTCGGCGCCGAAGAAAAGAAGGACAATCCACAGAACTAACCGCTGTAGCTCGATCTGATACGGGCCGTCGAGTGATCCCGCAATAGAATTGGCGGATAGTCGAGAGGGGCACCGCGCATTTTTTGTGCAACGCGTCGCAAGCATCAGCCCAAGAGAATTCCACTATAAGTTTCCTGCACAGGACTCCTGCTAGTTACACGAAATCTCATTGCATGAAAGCCTGTCCCACTGGATGTGTCAATGCTATATCAGCGTGGAAATGTGACCTGGATTACAGAGCATGGTGAGCAACCGCACTGAGCGTGTATGCGTTTCAGCCCAATGTTAACAAGGGGACTAAAAGCGATAAGGGCAAGACCGAGACACACATGCTCTTTAGGGACCGAACCGATGCGGGGCAAAAGCTCGCCGACAAGCTGTCCGCATATGCCAACCGAACGGACGTCGTAGTGCTGGGAATTCCACGGGGTGGAGTGGTCGTGGCCTCTCAGGTTGCGGCATGTCTCCATGCGCCCTTGGATGTGTTTCTGCTCCGCAAACTCGGTGTGCCTGGATTCGAGGAACTGGCCTTTGGAGCCATTGCCAGCGGCGGCGCGATTGTTTTGGACCGCGAAACAATCGATGCCTCGGGCTTGTCGGAGCGGGATATCGAACAAGTCCTGTCGGAAGAACAAAAAGAATTGACACGGCGTGAGCAGATTTACAGAGGCGATCAGCCCCCGTTGGGCGTGCAGGGGAAAACGGTCATCGTGGTGGATGACGGAATCGCCACGGGATCGAGCATGCGCGCGGGAGTTCAGGGGCTACGGCGATTACAGCCAAGCCGGATTGTGGTGGGGGTTCCTGTGGTTCCGCCGCGGACCTGCGCTCTACTGAATGGCGAAGTTGACGAGTTAGTTTGTTTGAAGTCGCCAGCGTTGTTTCTTGCGATTGGGCAGTTCTATGAGGATTTCTCTCAAGTGTCCGATGAGGAAGTGCAGGCAGTTCTGAAGCGGACGGCTGAAGCGGCGTTGAAGAAAGCAGGGTGAATCAAGACTGCAGCGATCGCGGAATTCGATAGGAGGCACTTATGAAGATTTTGTTGGCGACGGATGGTTCGAAATTTTCAGAGGCGGCCATCCAGGAAGTGGCGTCCCGGTTCAATCCCAAAGGCGCCGAAGTGTTGATTCTTGAGGCCGTGGAGCCACTGGTATTTTCCGCCCCTCCGCAGATGGCGCCCGGCTACGCCCCGGAATTGGCCGGGCAACGGGAAGAACGGCTGAAGGAGGCGAAAGCTTCCGTGGCCGCAGCCACAAAGACTTTGCAAACGGGAGGGTTTGCTGTGAGCACGCGCGTGGTAGAAGCGGACCCGCGAACTGCGATTCTCGATATCGCGGCGGAAACCAAGGCGGATTTAATCGTCGTCGGCTCCCACGGGCGCAGAGGCTTGAAGAAATTCCTGCTAGGCAGCGTCGCGGAATCCGTAGCGCGTCACGCGTCTTGCTCGGTCCTCATCGTGCGGAAGGCCGAAGGGCAGTGAAGACCCGAAGCAGTGAATGACATTCACACGGCGCACGGCAAAATCCCATGCCTGAACAAGCCAGTCCGCGAATCGCATATTTCTCCATGGAGATTGCAGTCGACCCACATTTCCCCACCTACGCGGGCGGACTCGGCGTGCTTGCCGGCGACCTGCTGCGGTCTGCGGCAGACTTTGGCCTCCCCATTGTCGGTGTGACCCTTCTCTGCCGCAAAGGATATTTTCGGCAAATTCTCGATGGGCAAGGAAGGCAAACCGAGATTCCCGAGGAGTGGCGGCCGGAGATGATGTTGGAGATTGCCGAACCAACGGTTAGCGTCACCGTTGAGAATCGGCGCGTCAATTTGCGAGCTTGGCGCTACTGGATTCAAGGCAATACTGGCGGCCATGTTCCCGTATATTTTCTCGATTCAAATCTTCCCGAAAATAAAGCCGGTGACAGGATTCTGACTGACGTCCTCTACGGCGGAGACGAATATCACCGGCTTTGTCAGGAAGTCATTCTGGGAGTTGGCGGAGTGCGCCTGCTCCGGGCGCTCGGCCATCTCAAGATCGAGCGCTTTCACATGAATGAAGGGCACTCCGCTTTGCTGGGACTGGCTTTGTTGGAAGAGCGCATCGGCGGCACGAGCCCAAAAACCGCGCGCGAAGAAGACGTCGAGGCTGTCCGCCATCAATGCGTCTTTACCACGCACACGCCAGTCCCTGCCGGACAGGATCAATTCCGTCCGGAATTGGTGCGAAGAGTGCTCGGTGAGCATTGGTCTGCCGTGCTGGAGTCCACAAACTGTTGCCTCGACGGAAGACTGAACATGACTTATCTCGGTTTACGCCTTTCGCGTTACATCAACGGCGTGGCTATGCACCACGGTGAAGTTTCGCATGGGATGTTTCCGAACTATCCAATTCATGCCATCACGAACGGAGTGCATGCGGAGACCTGGACTTCAAAACCATTTCAGGAACTCTACGACCTGCACATCCCCGAATGGCGGCGGGACAATCTCTACCTGCGTTATGCCGTAAGCATCAGCGTGGGAGAAATCCAGTGGGCGCATGCGCGCGCTAAGCGCCAATTGCTGGACAGAATTAGCGCGATAACGGGAATATCCCTAACCGAAGATGTATTCACCATCGGATTTGCGCGCCGTGCCACCGCTTACAAGCGGGCGGATTTTCTCTTTTCGGACCTTCCCACGCTGCGGAGAATCCGCGAGCATTGCGGCCCGTTTCAGGTAATCTATGGCGGCAAAGCCCATCCACGCGACGAGGAGGGCAAAGCCATCATTCAAAGAGTCTTCCAGGCGGCGAAGGCCTTGGGCGGAGAGATTCCCGTCGTCTACGTGGAAAACTACAATTGGGAGTGGGCGCGTCTTCTCACGAGCGGAGTGGATCTTTGGTTGAATACGCCGCATCGTCCCTATGAAGCTTCCGGAACGAGCGGCATGAAAGCGGCGCTGAATGGTGTTCCGAGTCTAAGCGTCCGGGACGGCTGGTGGATCGAGGGACACTTTGAAGGGAAGACCGGATGGTCCATCGGATTCGACGAAGACCCCGAACAGCATGAAGTGGAGATCGCCTCGCTCTACGACAAGCTCGAGCATGTCATCCTGCCGATGTTCTACCAGCATCCGGAAGAATACGGCGAGGTCCGGCGGTCGGCGATTGCGCTGAACAGTTCTTTCTTTAACACGCAAAGAATGGTGTCGCAATATTTGATCAATGCCTATTTGCCGCAAGAGGTGCACAAGAGGGAGGTAGCCCAGATGATTAGAAGTTGAATGTTGTGACACCTTTGATTTGCGCTCGATGGGTGGGAACGCTGCATTTCAGACGGACTGACACTTTGACACTAACGAGTCGCCGAAAAGATTTGCGGGTCCGCGGATTTCTCGGCATCCGAAGAAGAAAGTTGTTCGCGCTCTAGCCGTGTGATGGTGTTCTTCAACCAGTTTGCAACGATAGCGTGCGTCTCTTCCTCAGTCCCCGTGCGATAGAGGGAATCCAGAGTCTGGCCAGATTCGTCGAGGGGAATGAAACGGCAAGGGAATCTTTCCTGTTTGCAACCGTTAGGAACGAAGTCCATGAGGGGACACTGGTTGCAGGGGATTCTCTTCGCAAAATTCCTGTAATTCAGGCAAGTTGGAGAATCTTGAAAAATGAACTGCGGACGCCACGCGGCTTGCTGCGGAGACCGATAACCGCCCATTTCCAAATATGCCAGTTCTGCTCTCAAGGTTGTCAGTACGTCTTTTTTTTCCTGAGCCATCTCTCCTCCCCCTCCCTTATGAAGTCTGCCCCGTGGGCGAACCAATCGCTGTGACCTGGAACACATGCTCATGTAATGGCAGCCACCAAGTTGCGCCGGGCCTTGGCAGCCAGAATCAACCCGCTTCCTAATGGGAAACACTTCCGCCTTCCGCTGTCACGCGTGACCGGCAACACGCTGAGTTGTGATTCTCTTCGCTGCACTTTCGCAACCTGTGAGGCAAGCTTCCCGTAGTCAGGGTATCCGGTTGGGAGCGACGAAACATGGCCGGACGAAAAAGCCTCGCGAGCATCGGCATCGAGAAAATTGCACGCGGCAGTTTGAAATGGCAGCCTCTCTGGCAATTGGATATCGCGGAAGTGACCGGGCACAACCTGGAGGCGCGCGGGCGCGAAGAAGTCAATCGGTTGCTGAAAAGCGGATGGAAGCTGCTCCACGTTTACACTTTGAAATACAAAGAAGATGGCGTCTGGCGGGAACGCCCAATGGCGGTTCTGGGAAAGCCGAGAGAAAGCCACGAGGAGCGCCTGCTGCTCTGAAGAGGGACAGGTAAACCGTTTTGAAAATGTAGCTTGGCAGGAGGTCACTCATGAATTGGCCGCTGCAAATTACCTATCGCAGGGTGAAGCCAACCGAGCAAGTCGAAGAATGGATCCGGAGCGAGGCGGAGAAGCTTGATACTTTCTATAATCACATCATGGCCTGCCGCATCGCCGTGGAGGTTCCTCACCGGCATCATCGGAAAGGAGAATCCTACCACGTTCGAATCGATGTGAGGGTGCCGGGAGGAGAAGTTGTAGTGAACCGGGAGCCAAGCCTTGCTGGCGACGTTCGCCACCTGCGCGAGAAAACCGCTACGAAACAAATGGAACTCGAGGCTGCGCAAAAGAATTTGCTCTTAGCGATTAAATCGGCTTTCCGGACCGTGGAGCGCCGGCTTCAGGACTATGCCCGGTGCCAGCGGGGAGACATCAAAATCCACGCGCTGCCCGAGGAAGGGGTCGTCACCAAACTCGCCTCCGAAGAAGGCTATGGCTTCTTGACCGCAAGCGATGGCCGCGAAATCTATTTTCACCGCAACAGCGTTTTGAACCAGGGATTTTCGCGCTTGCGGGAGGGGACCGCTGTGGCCTTTGTCGAGGAGCAGGGGGAGAAGGGCCTTCAAGCCAGCACCGTGCGTATCCTCGAAGAGCGCAGAGTTCAGGGGGGCGGAGACCCCGCCGAAGTTCTGATCCACTGAGTCTCGCGCCCCCCGTTTCGTTCGCAAGAGCAAGAACCATCCACATTGATCCTGTGACCAGCCTTATTGGCACGCGGCGCGGGTGACTGGCCGCGAGTTAAAATAGAAGCTCCTTCCGCATTCCCTGCTAGAATCGAGTAGTTTCGGTTGCTTTGGTCGATTGCCGAAGGTACGACGCCTCAGCGGGGAAGGCAACGGCGCCGACCTGGCAAATGTTGCAAGAGCCCCTGTTTCTTGCAAGGTCCCCGAAACGGTTGGCCCTGGCCATACGTCAAAACTGCAAGACGGGGGAACTCTCTTCGCGTGACCTTTTCTAAAAACACAAAGACTGAATCTCACGGCGGAAGGCTGAACTACGCCTTGGCTGCGGCGTTTGTCATTTTGGGCGCAGGCTGCTCAAAGACGCAACCCACGAGCGTCTTGGGCGACGCGGCTCACCCTGCTCCCGTGCATTTCTATACTGTCGCGGAGGAAACCGCGCGGCGCCATATTCAGGCAGTCGGTTCGCTTTACGCGCTAGAAGAAAGCACGCTGAGTTCGGAGGTAGAAGGCCGCGTAGCCGAAGTGCTTGCCGATATTGGGGACAATGTGAAAGAGGGACAGCCGCTCGTCCGGCTCGACCCCGAGGAATTGCAGTTTGAAGTCGAGCGCCAGCGCGGCATCGTGAGGCAAGTTCGGGCGCAACTGGGGATCGGGCCCGACGATCCGCCTCCGAGCGACCCGAAAAAGATCGCTTCGGTGCAGCGCGCGGAGGCTGATCTCTTCGATGCGGACCAGAAATACACGCGCGCAAAAGAGATGTTTCGCGACAACCTGATTTCTCAGCAGCAGTTGGACGAAGCAGACAGCCGTTACCAAAGCACCAAGGCGACGTATACCGTTGCGCTGCAGGAAGTGGACCGCCTGAAAGCGCTTTTGGTCTCGAGTGAAGCAAGTGAGAAATTGGCCGAGAAGAAACTGAACGACTCCACCATTCGTGCGCCCTTCCCCGGAGCAATCAAAACACGCGACGTTCACCCGGGCGAGTACTTGAAGGTGCAAAGCCCCGTGATGGTGCTCGTGCGGACAGACCGCTTGCGCGCGCGTTTGGCCGTGCCGGAACGCTGGGCGGGATGGGTCAAAGACGGCGTCAGCATCGATTTGCATGTGGAAGCGTTTCCCGGAGAAACCTTTCACGGGAAAATTTCGCGCATTAATCCCGCCGTCGCCCAGGACTCGCGGACCTTCGAAGCCGAAGCGTTGCTCGTGAACTTGGACGGGAAACTGAAACCGGGGTTCTTTGTACAAGCATCCATTCCCAGCGAGAAGGAAGAGAAAACCATTTTCCTGCCGGAAAACGCGGTGAATTATCGCTACGGCGTTTATAAGGTTTTTCTCCTGAATGGCAACCGCGTGTCGGAGCACCAAATTCGTCCTGCGGGGCAAACCGAGGATGAGCACGGACGGCGATTCGAAGTTGCCGAAGGCCTGAAGCCCGGGGATCGCGTTGCCGTGGCCGTCTCCGGCGAATTGCATGATGGTGCCGTGGTGCAAGAGCAGGCGGGTGGAAGTCCGGGAAACGTCCCAGCAATGAAATAAGAGACTTACGGATCACGATCCTCGCACGCGTGAACAGAGATGAAGCTCGCCGAAACTTGCGTCAAGTATCCCGTCTTCACGGTGATGCTGATTGCTTTCCTGGTGACGCTAGGAGCATTTTCCTATCGCGGCCTCGCCGTTGATCTTTTCCCCAAGGCTGATCCAGCCACCGTTAACGTCGAAGTGAGATTGCCCGGCGCAACTCCCGAAGAAATCGTGACCGGGGTAGTTTTGCCGCTGGAGGACGCCATTTCCTCCGTCAGCGGAATCGATGAAATCCAGGTGTATTCGTTCGAAGGTTTTGCCGACATCACCTGCACGTTTGTTCTGGAACGCGACATTGATGGCGCCGCGCAGGATATTCGCGAAAAAGTTGCTGGCGCCATCGACCGACTGCCTCGCGACACGCTGCCGCCCATTATCACCAAGCTCGACCCGCAATCCGATCCCATTTTGACCTTGCTTGTGAGCGGGCCGATTAGCCGCCGCGAACTGACCGAGATTGCTGACAAACAGGTGCGGCGCGCGATTCAAACCGTCGACGGTGTTGGAAGCGTGGACTTGAACGGCGGGCAGGGGCGGCAAATCCGCGTTTTGCTCGATGCGCAGAAACTTACCGCGCACAATTTTACTGTGCTGGACGTGCGCGACGCGCTTCAGCGGGAAAATATCGAAGCGCCGGGCGGCCGCATGATCACGGGCCCGCAGGAACTCGGGTTGCGCACTCTCGGACGTGTTTTATCGCCGGACCAGTTTGGCGAAATCGTGATTGGCACGCGCGGAGGAACGCCTGTGCGCGTGCGGGACGTTGCGCAAGTAGAAGATGGTGCCGAGGAGTTGCGCACGTGGTCCGCGCTATTCCGAAAATATGCGCCCGCTGAGGACGTCGTTTCCATTCAAGTGCTCCGGCAATCCGGCGTGAATACCGTGCGCGTGGCCGACGACGTGCGAGCAAAGGTGCAAGAGTTGCGCTCGCAATTACCGCCGGGAGTCCAACTGCAAATCGTCCACGACATTTCCGATTTCATCAAAGCGTCCGTCCATTCGCTGCTCGAACATCTGATTCTCGGCAGCATTCTCGCCAGCTTCATCGTGTGGATTTTCATCCGCAACTGGCGCGCGGTGCTCATCGCGGCCGTCGCGATTCCGGCATCCGTGGTTTCCACATTCACACTGATGCGTGGAATGGATTTTTCCCTGAACAACATGACGCTGCTCGCGCTGACGCTAGCGGTGGGCATCGTGATCGACGACGCCATCATCGTGCTCGAAAACATTTTTCGCTACATGGAAGAGAAGGGAAGAGACCGCGTTCGGGCAGCAATCGAAGCGACGAAAGAAATTGGTCTGGCGGTCATGGCCACAACCCTTTCGCTAGTGATTATTTTCCTGCCCATTGCGTTCATGACCGGCTACGCGCGCAAGTACGTGAACTCGTTCGGCTGGACGATGGCCATGGCCATTATGGTGTCGCTGCTCGTGGCCTTCACGCTGACGCCGATGATGAGTTCGCGGATGCTGAAGTTGGGTGGCCGCGAGAAGAGAGCGCACTCCGAAGGATTCCTGCACTCCGTCGAACAGTTTTATCTGAAAACTCTGCAGTGGTCCTTGGCGCACCGCCGCACCATCGTAATCATTTGCGTACTGACATTCCTTTCGACCTTTGGCTTTTATCATCTGGTTGGACGCGACTGGATCCCCGCCGATGATCAGTCCGAACTAAACAGTTCCTACACGCTGCCCGAAGGTACGTCGCTCGAGAAGACGACGAAACTGGCGACAGAAATCGCGGAACGCGTTGTGGCGCTGCCGGAAGTGGCGCTGGTGCAATCCTTTACGCATGGCCCGACCAACCATGCGCATCTTTTCATCGTGTTGGTTCCGCGCAGCGAACGGAAACGCACTCACGTGCAGATGGCCACTGAAGTCCGTAGAATCCTGGCTGATTATCACAACATGACCTACAACGTGCGCCTGCCTTCCGTTCTCGGCGGCGAAATTTATTTTCCGATCGCGGCGGTGATTCGAGGGCCGGAACTGTCGCGGCTCGCCGAGATTAGCAAATCCGCCGCGGATCGCATGGCCAAATATCCGGAGTTAGTCGACGTCAATCCAAGCCTCAACCTCAACACGCCGGAGTTGCAAGTGAAAGTGGACCGCCAGCGCGCCGCGGATATCGGCGTTCGAATGACGGACATCAGTGATGCGGTGCGCCTGTTTTATTCCGGCGAAGATGAAATCACCCGGTTCAAAGAAGGCTCCGAGCAATATCCAGTGACCATGCAATTGCTGCCGGAGCAGCGCGACAATCCTGACGTTCTCGCGCGCATGATGGTTCCTTCTTCCAAGCTTGGACAAGTGCGGCTGGAGAATGTCGCGACCATTCAACGCGGCGCCGGTCCCGCCACTTTGCAGCGTTACAACCGCGAATTTCAGGTGAGCGTTTACGCCAACGTTGCTGCCGGTTATCCGCTGGACCTCGCTGCCGCTCACACTGTGCAAGCCATTAAAGAAGTGGGCTTACCGAGCGGCTATTCGTACACGTTTACCGGACAGGTGAAAGTTCTCGAAGAAACCACTTGGAATCTTTTGCTCGCGATGTTGCTGGCTTCCATCTTTATGTACATGGTGCTGGCGGCGCAATTCGAAAGCTTTTCGTATCCGTTCATTATCATGTTGACGCTGCCGCTGAGCGTGCCATTCGCGCTTTTTTCATTGTGGATCACGGGGCGCGCTCTCAGTTTGTGGAGCGCGCTCGGCATGTTTTTGCTCTTGGGCATCGTGAAGAAAAATGGAATTTTGCAGGTGGACTACACCAACCGCCTGCGCGCCACAGGCATGCCGTTGCGGGAAGCGATCCTCGAGGCAAATCGCGTGCGGTTGCGCCCGATCTTAATGACCACGCTTTCGATCATTGCGGGGCTGATCCCCGTCGCAATCGGTATCGGCGCCGGCTCGGAGCAGCGCGCCTCCATCGCCGTCACCATCATCGGTGGACAGACATTGTGCTTGTTGCTGACACTACTTGTGGTGCCGGTAGCCTATTCTTACCTGGCGGAACTGGAAGCTGTCTCCTGGACCGAGTGGGCGGCGCGTCTCTTTGGCCGTGTTCGCAGCGCTCAGGAACCCTCTGACAACGACTGACTCGTCAAGTTTGCTGAGGCCGAAACCCTCCGATAAACGACTGAGCCAGCAAGTCCGTTCTTAATTCGCGAAAAAAACAAAATCAAGCAAGCTAGAAACGCGGCGAGGCCATGCGCTTCTTCGCATGCGGATCCGGGGAGAAAACGGGTTCCGAGAGCGCGACGCGGGGGGCGCGAAGAATCAAGAACAATTCGCTGGCCCAAAGCAAAATGTCCAGCAAACGCGCGCGCTCGAGATTCGTGAGATTTTCCGAGTGCAAGCTGACTTCAAGGGCTTTTTGCGAGCATTCTTCAATGAACGCGCGCATAGCGGCGAGGTCAACGCGCTCTTCTCGAGATTTCTGGCCGCGCGGATCGAGGGCCTCCAGCCGGGCATAACAGCGAAGAAGAAAATGATTCAGGCAAAAAGCCTGCTGATCCAGGGAAGTAGCCGCGGTGCTGCCGCAAGCACTCTCGCTGCAGTTTCGTTCCGCAAGCTTTGTATCCGCTGAACCCACGCTACGCGACTCCGAGCGATCCCCCATTTCATCCGCTAGCCTTTCTTTTTCAATAAGATGCGCTATGCGACGCAGACGTTGGCTTCGTCAGCAGTACTCTTGCTAGCCAAAAAGTGAGTGTCAATAGAACTCTCTCCGCTCTGAAGCTCCGGCGACGAAGGCAGGTCCTGCTGCGCCGGCATGTGCGCCAGCATATTCTGCACGCGCAGGCAGCGGTCCAAGTAAGGAGCGAGAAGCGCGCGAACGCGGCGCACGCTCTGCGCGCAACTGTGCAGCGCCTCGGTTCCTGTCCAGAAAATGATCACAGTGATGAGGCGCGCTTCCTGGTCGGACACCATCACGAGACTACCGGCGAAACCGACTACGTCCTCCAGTCCACAATGAATCGCTGTGGGGAGGTGCAAGACCGCGTTGGCGGATTGTTCCGGCTTGGCCACGAATTCAAAGCTGAACGCCGTGAGCCGGTTGGCGCTGCGGGCGATGGGCGGCTCAACTTTGCAGTTGAGGCTCGAGATGTTGGGGAAAGCCGCGACGGACTCTCCCGAGTAGCTTGGCTGGCGAGCTGGACTTGACACAATCCCTCCGTGGATTCGGCCTTCCCTCGGAAAGAGGGGAGGCGCATCCTTGCCCGTTCAGGGCAGGTTCGGATGCGCCTGCTGGGGCACAGGGAGATCGGGGTGGATCCCCCAGGGTAGAGAATCCCGGACACCTCCGAGATTTCACATCGAAGTAGTGCAGGAGGGGTCGATTTCGTTTCATTGGGGGAGAAAATATTTGAGGGGAGGCTGCTGCCCGAAATCTGCGATATCGGGGCCCTACAGAGCAATATGCCCGGCTCCCGTAAGTAACCGGGAAGCGAAAACCGCGAAAGCCCGGCTCCCTATAAGCGACGAAGCGGCCCACTTCATAAAGCGACCGCTACAACTCGAAGATGGCGGGCTAAAGCTCGCCGCTACGATAGACGAACTGGAAAAGCCCGATGCTACATCAAGACCTAGAATATAGATCTGTGGGTTTGGGCCGGAGGCTGGGGGAAGGAGTGGTCCTGTGGTCCTCCGAATGTGTGTAGGGAAATGCCACAGTTGGGCTTGTGGTCGACGACACTGTGTGTAAGTTATTTAGATTCAGTTTGATACGTGTTGATACATTTGGTAACTAATCTGCTGTGAGGTGAACCGAAGTGGTACGTAAATTCGGCCTTACAGGGGGTTTTATCGACGTGAAACGAACATGGGTTCTCGGGATGTTTCTGGTAGCAGCAGTTTCCTTGCTAACTTCCGGGAGTGCTCGGGCGGATGAAATCACGCTGGCGGGGACAACTTCGTCCAGCCCGCCTTCGGGCATTACTTTTCTTCCTGGAAGCTTCAGCGGAACAACTTCAGGAGGGTTCGCAGCCTTCGGCGACCTGGGAGCGTACACGCTGTCGAGCAATTCGGGCACGTACAGCGGTACCGTAAACCTTCAGATCGCGTTTTCGCTTCCGACGGGAATCAGCGGAGGCGGTTCAACCACCTTTGTTGCCAACCTATTCGGGAATGTGAGTACGACTGCGAACGGTGGGGTGAACATGACTTTCACAAACCCGGCGCAAAATTTCACGTTCACGAATGCGGATAGCAGCGGTTCGTTCACGTTCACGGTCAATTCGCTTTCCATTAGCCCGGGAGGAACGACGGACCTAACCGGTTATGTGAGTAACGCTGTATTCACGCCAGTGCCTGAGCCTTCCAGCGGTGTCATGCTGGGGGCTGGACTCGTTCTGATTTCCTTCCTAGGACTAAAGAGGCTGGGATCAGCGTAATCGCAACCTAACGGGGAACGAGGAGGTTTTAGAGATGGGCCGGGGCTTTCCGGCCCATTTTTTTGAAGTCAAAGACAGTCGTTTTGAACTGCATCTCGGCGGGGCCAAAGCATTCGGGATGCGAAGTGGCGAGTTAAACTCGCCGCTACGACCTGAGGCATCCTTCCACTTACGGATAAGGGACTGGCGACGAGGAGAATCAGAACGTGGAAAGCAGAAAAAGAAGAAAGAATGTGGAGTCAAGGCCGGTCGGAACAATTAGATTCATAGCCGTTGAGCGCCTTAAAGGCAAACAGCATAAAAGACGAGCGGCCGAGGTTCCATTGCGGGTGACGGAAGGCGACGGTATACTCCATGCCCAAGTCGCATGAGGCGGCTACGCGTGAGTCCCCGAGGCGGGCGTGGATTTCTTTGCATTCGACAAGGCTTATGTGGAGAAGCTCCGAAACGGTGATCCGGCAACGGAGCACCACTTCTTTGTGTATTTTGAAAAGCTGCTGCACATCAAGCTGCGTGCCCGGACAATCAACTCGGACGGAATCGAGGATTTGAAGCAGGAGACGTTTATCCGGGTGATTGCGGCGGTGCGCAAGGAGGGTGTGGTGCGCCAGCCGGAGCGGTTCGGAGCGTTCGTTAACTCCATTTGTAACAACGTTTTACTGGAATATTACCGGTCACTGGGGAAGAACCAGCAAATGGATGAGAGCTACCTGGAAATTCCCGATAAGGTGTTGGATCTTGAGGGGATGATGGTTTCCAAGCAGTCGGCGGAGCGGGTGCGGAAGACTCTTTCGGGACTGCCAACGCGGGACCGCGAGTTGCTGCGGGCGGTCTTTTTGGAGGAAAAGGACAAGGATACGATTTGCCGGGAGAATGGAGTGGACCGCGATTACTTGCGGGTGCTGTTGCATCGGGCGAAGGATAAGTTCAAGGCTATCTATGAGAAAGAGCAATTTGGGGTGAGCGCCGGTTAACCGGATTCGGGAATTGGTGAAACGATTTTGCGGCCCTCCGCACTATGTAATCGGAAGGGACCTATGGACCACGACGAGGCAGTACGACTACAAGCGGCTGTAAAGTACGTGCTTGGGGAGTTGCCGCAAGCCGAGCGGGACTCCTTTGAAGAACATTATTTTGATTGCCGCGAATGCGGTATGGATGTGAAGGCGGCTGCTGCTTTTGTGGAGAACGGGCGGCAAGTGCTGCGCGCAGAGGCGGTAGAAGTTGCCGCGGGGAGAAAAGCGGAAAGCAAAGGTGGATGGCTGTTCTGGTTGCGGCCGGCATTTGCTGCGCCCGCGTTGCTGGTTCTACTGGCAGTTATCGGGTATCAGAACTTGATCACGTTCCCCAAGATAAAATCCGAGGCGCCAGCAGCCAGAGCACAAGTCTTTAATTCCTTCTCTCTGGTTGGAACTAACGTGCGCGGTGGGGGCAGCGAAGAGGCAGTGAAGGTGCAAGTCCAGAAGAATGAAACACTCGCGCTCGATTTCGATTTTCTACCCACGCGGCCGTTTGATCATTACATGTGCCAATTACAAGACGAGGCGGGCCGCGTGGTGTTGCAGACGGGTATCCCTGCCGAAAAGGCCAACCGGGAAGTGCATTTGCTTGTCCCGAATGGGTTGGAGCGGCCAGGGAAATACAGAGTCCTCGTGGCGGGCGATCCCGGGACAAAAGCATCGTGGGTTGCAGCGAATGAAGTTTCGCGCCTGAATTTCGTAGTTGATTTTCATCCCTAAATGATTAAGTATTTGCTCCGATACGAACCTCTGAGGTACGTCAATGCACAAATACCAGCCCCTTCGCTACCACTTCCATGCAAGCGGGTATGCATTGAGCGCGCATTTTCATCGGCCGGTCGATGTGCCCATTCCGGCGCAAGCATCGCTGGCGTTGCCAATTGAAGGCGGCAGCGCGCATTTGGGACTCGAGAAGTTTGAGATTCCGCGATTGGCGGCGTTCCAGTCGGCGCAAACGCACCTTTCGGGGAGTTTTCAGGACGAAGATACAGCGACGACGAGCGTGACGGTGGTTGTGGAAGGGCTGAAGATTCTGGATTTTCTTGCCGTAGACAGGATGGTCACGCGCCTGACCGCGGAATACAAGTTCGGCAAGAAAAACAGCGAGAGCCACATCATTGCGGTGGGGAGCCACTTCGACGGGCTGCGGCTGGCCGGGTTCGACGTGAATGTGACGCTGCGGCATGACCTGTTGATTAACTGCAAGACCTTTGCGGAATTGCAAAATGGTGTTAAGAATGACGCGAAATCCGGAAAGCTGACATTCCCGGGTAAAGAGGTCTTGCTGTGCTCGCTGGTGGAAAAGATCGACACGGATCTGGACAAGATTCCCGGCGTGGAGATCGAGGGGCATGTGATCCGGATTCCGCACTTCGGCGAAGTTACGCTGGCGGAAGTTTTTGCAGGCCGGGGAATCCGCACGCTGACGATGCTGCGGTTCCGGTTAGGGTCACCGGATGGAGGGGGCGGTTCTTCCGGTGGCGGCTCAACCAACGGGAATCCTACACACTGAAACTAATCCTCGTTGTCTTCAGCGTTGTTTGCTTCGCGTGTCATACCCCTGTGAATCCTGAAGCATTATACAAAGACGCAAGAATGAATCTAAGGCGGGGTGAAACCTTCACAGCGTTGCAAGAAGCGGACCAAGGCTTGCAGCGGTTTCCTACCCAGAAAAAGGAATGGCATTGGCGATTTCTGGTGTTGAAGGCCGAGGTACTCCATGTGCAAGGTCTCGACAAGGAGTGCTTAGACCTTTTGAGACAGGAATTACCTCCCTCGCTTGCTGCGAGTGAGGTGGCTGTTCGGCGCAGGCTGACTCAAGGAGCAGCCAGCGCCGCACTTCGGCAATTGGACGACGCCGGCAGATTCCTGGCTGAGGCGGAGACTTGGGCTAAGACCTACCACCCGGAATTGCTGGGTGAAGTCGCGCTTAGATACGGTACGCTCCACTTTTGGAAGGGTGAGGCTCCCGCGGCCGAAGCAGCTTACAAGCGAGCACTAGAGTTTGCCCGCCAACAGAACGATCCATTCCTGGAAGCGGCGGCACTTGGCAACCTAGGTGCTGTGGCGACGCTAGAGGGTCATTATGACGAATCCATCGAGTGGAACCGGGCGGCCGCGGAACTGGCACGATCCGTCGGAGCAACTGGCTCCTTAGTGAAGACGCTAGATAACACTGGTTGGAGCTACGCCGAATTGGGAGATTACGAGAACGCACTGAAGTTCTACGAACAAGCGGAGGGAGCCGCAGCCAAGAGCGGCCTGCTGGCTGACCAAACCTTCTCGTTAACCTCTATCGCGTATGCGCACGAAGGACTAGGCGACGATGCCAGCGCGGAAGGCATCCTCAAGCGGGCCCTACCGTTAGCGCGTTCTCTCGATGCCAAGGAAACACTCGCTCAATGCCTGACTCAACTAGCCTGGATCGCACTGAACACAGGAAGAACCGATCTTGCAGAAGAATACAATCAGCAAGCAATCGACGTGGAGAAAAGGGGGCTTGGGCCTCGCTTGATGATCGATTCAATGATGATTCATGGCGGCATTGCCGAGAGCAGGCGCGATCACAAAGAGGCGGAAGCTGCGTTCTTGGGAGTGATTCAGGAATCGCAGGCAAGCAAGTTTCAGCAGTGGAAAGCCCAAGCCGAGCTGGCGAATGTTTACGCAGCGGAAGGTCAGGACTACAAGGCCGAAAGGGAATACCTGCTTTCGCTGAAAACCATCGAGGATGCTAGGGGGTCGATCCAATCGGAAGGATCCCGGCTCTCCTTTTTGTTTAACACGATCCGGTTCTACAGCAATTTCATTGACTTCCTCATGTCACGGCACCGAGTTAAAGACGCGCTCCAAGTGGGGGAGTTGAGCCGCGCGCGGACGCTGGAAGAAGGGCTCGGCACCGTATCCAAAACACTTTCCTTTCCATTGCGTGATTTTCATCCGCAGAGAATCGCACAGCGCCGCAAGGCAGTGCTCCTCGACTACTGGCTGGCGCCGCAGCAATCGTATTTATGGGTGATCACCCCAGCCAAAATCAGCACCTTCATTCTAGCCAAGCAATCCGAAATTGAAGACAGGGTGAATGAATATCGTGGCGCGATGCAAGACGGCAAGGATCTGTTGGCTGGAGGGGGTCTCGCTGGCCAAAGGCTCTACTCGATGCTGGTTGCGCCGGCGGTGAAATTGATTCCGCGTCATTCGCGCGTGGTTATTTTGCCGGACGCCAGCCTGTACCGATTGAACTTTGAGACGTTGATTGCGCCGGAACCTTCGCCGCACTATTGGATTGATGATGTGACGGTGACGACAACCAGTTCGCTGACGCTGCTGGCACATTCGACAATGCGGCGGGTAGCAAAGGGGGAAAGCCTTCTGCTAATCGGCGACACGGTACAGTCGAACGCAGATTTTCCGCCGCTCGCCCAAGCACCAGCGGAAATGGAGAAGGTCGAGCATTATTTCCCGGAGTCGCAAAGGGAAGTGCTGGAAGGGAAGCAGGCGACACCCACCGCCTACCTTGATAGCAAACCTGAGCGCTTTTCCTATCTTCATTTTGTGACGCACGGGACGGCCAGTCATACACGACCACTGGAATCGGCCGTAATTCTCAGCAAGGAAGGGGATTCCTATAAGTTGTATGCGCGTGACATTGTGATGCATCACTTGAACGCCAACCTCGTAACCATTTCCGCTTGCAACGGTTCGGGCACGCGTGCGTATTCGGGAGAAGGGTTGGTCGGGCTTTCCTGGGCGTTTCTGCGAGCCGGAGCCCACAACGTGATCGCGGCGCTGTGGGATGTGAGCGATGCTTCGACGCCGCAGCTCATGGATTCTCTTTATGGCGAACTGCGCCAGGGAAAAGACCCCGCTACGGCGCTCCGCGATGCCAAGCTGAAGCTGCTCCACTCAGCGGATGCCAACTCGGTGTTTCGGAAGCCGTTTTATTGGGCGCCATTCCAG
>JAWOLO010000061.1:0-2507 GCA_033853375.1 Terriglobia bacterium | reverse complement strand
ATGGGCGTTTCGAGCGAAATCGGCTCCTGCGCAATCTTCAGAATCTTGCGCACCTTGGACACGGGAATGTCCATGCGCTTGGCGATTTCTTCGCTGGTCGGCTCGCGGCCCAATTCCTGCACAAGCTGGCGGCTGGTGCGCACCAGCTTGTTGATCGTTTCGATCATGTGCACCGGGATGCGGATCGTGCGCGCCTGGTCGGCAATGGCGCGCGTGATGGCCTGGCGAATCCACCAGGTCGCGTACGTCGAAAACTTGTAGCCGCGGCGCCACTCGAATTTGTCTACGGCCTTCATCAAACCGATGTTGCCTTCCTGAATCAGATCAAGGAACTGCAGGCCGCGGTTGGTATATTTCTTGGCGATGGAAACAACCAGGCGGAGGTTTGCTTCGATCAATTCCTTTTTGGCTTGCTCGGCTTCCGCTTCGCCGCGGTGAATCAGTGTAAGCGTGCGCTTCAATTCCGTGAGGCCGACTTCGCTCGCCTCTTCAATGTCTTTCAGTTCAGTGCGGCGGGTACGCAACTCTTTGCGTGCTTCGGCGGCGACTTCGCCTTTGGCCACGTCCGCGCGGCGCTCGAGGCGCCCCGCTTCGCGCTCGAGCGACTGGAGCCGCTCGACGGTGCCGCGCATTTTGTCGACGAGGCGCTTTTTCTCAAACGGATTGAAATCGATGTCGCGGATCGCCAGCGAAATCTCGACGCGGCTGCGCGCCACCGCCCATTTCGCGCGAATGTAAGAGCGCTTCTTGGATTTTGGAGTTTTCTCCAGCTTCACCGCTTGTTTCAGGGCGGTGTCGTAGAGCTTCGCAATCTTGTCAATGGATCTCAGCGTTTGCTTGGTCTTGTTCGCGATTTTTTCTTCGGTCAACTCTTCGTCGTCGAACTGGACGATTTCTTTGATCGAGCGCACGCCCTTGCGCAAATCATCGCCGACGGCAATCAATTCTTTAATGACAATCGGAGAGCGCGTGATGGAGCGCATGACTACGAGCTGGCCGCGCTCAATGCGCTTCGCGATGGTGACCTCACCTTCGCGCGTCAGAAGCGGAACCGTACCCATTTCGCGCAGGTACATGCGCACGGGATCGTTGGTTTTCTCAAGCGAGCCGGGCGTCAGGTCCAGGTCGGTTTCGCCTTCGTGAATTTCCTCTTTGGAGATGCCTTCGCGGTCGCCCCCCTCGACAGACACTTCCACGGCGCGCGCGGCCTTGGCCGAAGCCTGGTCCTCGTAAATCTCGATGCCGTTGCGCTCGAAAGTGGTGAGGAGATCATCGATTTCTTCCGAAGAATGGACTTCGGCCGGGAGTGAATCGTTCACTTCGTCGTACAGCAAGTAGCCGCGCTCTTTGCCGATGGCAATGAGCTGGCGTACCGCATCGTATTTTTCTTCAAGGCCTACTGCTGCCACAAATTCCCTCCCAAAATCTTTCCGCGAACTCCAGTCCCTCTTGTCGTGTCATCCCGAACCCAGTCGCGTTGCCCGCGGTGAGGGGGCGAAAGTAACTGTCGCGAATGGGGGTGAGGGATCTCCTTCTTCCGCCCTCCACGGATACACAGACAGGCTGGCGCAATGGCGCAGACCACGGGGATATCCCCACAAGATCGCTCGCTTTTTTGTTTGAATCCTTCTGTGCCGTGACGCTCATTCACTGCCGGCCCCGTGCGTCGCCCGTATTCCGCACGTTGAGGCGGCCCGGCCCCTGCCGCTAAGTACACAGGTATAGATGCATTTAACGGCAGAACCGTTACTCCCGAAACCTTATTACGTTACAAGCTTAAGTGGCCTGCCGTCAATCACATAATTCGTGGAAATATGTGGAAGAAAGCAAGCTTCCCTCCCCCTTTCTTGCGTAGGGGCACGACATGTCGGGCCCGCTCCTTTTCCCGACGCTTTGGGATCACAGACTCCAACCTTTGCCGGAGCGGCAGATACTGGGCGGCGCCACAAAACCAGGAAAGACGGCGGGATAAACCCGCCGCTACAAATCGGGCACGCGCACAGCCAAGAGTGGCTGTGCTACCAGAAGTCAATAGCTGCCAATTGCGGCAAAGGGTCATGGGTTGGCGGCGTCGCCTTCTTCTCTCTGTTCAACAATGACCGCCACGTTCTTCCCTGCCGACCCTTTCTCGTCTCCCCCATCGTGAGTCGATTCTTCACTGACCGCGGCCTGGACGTTCCCCAGAGCGAACTCCTCTGGATCTGGCTCCCCTCCACGCTCTTGGCGGCCTTCGCCTAGTTCTGGCACCGCCGTCGCGCCAGAACTGTCTGATTCAAACTCACGGACGATCTCACCTAAAAGCGGTCAAACTTTGACGCAACATTACGTGCTTACGCATGCAACCGCGTCGGCCTGATGCATCCTACTTGATGCATCCTAATTGATTATGAATGTAGAAGAGCATTTGCGGCTGACCAGTGGAGCGCTGAAGAACTGGTTGATCGCTCAGTGCCAGGATTCGCTGGCGGTGGGTGCGATGTGGTACATCGGGCTGCGCGCGGTTCGAG
>JAWOLO010000060.1:0-18216 GCA_033853375.1 Terriglobia bacterium | reverse complement strand
CATTCGAATTGCCATCTAGTAACATTAACTTTCTACTAGACAGTCGCTCCGTTTTCATGCTATCCTTGCCTGTGTTTGCCAACCAACATTCTCGGCGACAGAAGCTGCGCCCCCTTCGCTTGACTCTTTTGACCCCGCGCCTGCCGATCATGCCTTCGCTTCAGTCCAGCATTAGGAACTGCCTGAGGGAGTGCGCGGATTCCCGATCTTTGGTCTGCACTTTTGCATCGCACATCTATCCCCTTTATTTTCATTCCGTTGCGCACTCTTTTCCGCAACGGACGACCTGCAACTCTTTTGAAATCAGTCACTTCCGCACTCTTTCCGTGACAACGGAGGGGGTGTCTGCTGTCCCCACATCTTCTTTTGTTCTCAATAGCTTACGGACTCCTATTTTTCGAGTTCGCTGGTCTCCACGCTCAGGGGGGAAGCACGGCCCACAAGATCACAAGTCACCGAGTCGGCCACCGGCACGTTACTCGTCACATCCTTTCGAGTATCATGATTTGAGTTGAGCCATGAACCGCGTCTACCTCGATTACAACGCCACCACCCCCGTCGAGCCCGAAGTGCTCGACGCCATGCTTCCCTACTTCTCCGGCGAGTTCGGAAACGCGTCCTCGATTCACACCTTCGGACAGAAGGCCCGCGCCGCCGTCGAAACTGCTCGCGAGCAGGTCGCGGCGCTGATCGGCGCGCGGCCCCAGGAAATTTTCTTCACCAGCGGCGGCACCGAATCCGACAATCACGCGGTCTTGGGCATCGTCGGCGCTTTCGCTGCCCCCTCGGGCCGCCGTCCCCATGTCATCACCTCGTTTGTGGAACACGAGGCTGTCCTCAACGCTTGCCAAGCCCTCGAAAAGCAGGGCGTGGACGTCACCTACCTGCATGTGGATCAAGACGGCTTAATCGATCTTGAGGATCTCCACGGCGCGCTTCGCAAAGAAACCGTGCTGATCACCATCATGCACGCCAACAACGAGCTCGGCACCATTCAGCCTCTCGAAGAAATCGGCCGCATCGCTAAGGACGCCGACGTTTATTTCCACACGGACGCCGTGCAGTCCGCTGGGAAAATTCCCATCGACGTAAATCAGTTCCAGCTCGATCTGCTCTCCCTCTCCGGCCACAAACTCTATGCCCCCAAGGGCATCGGCGCGCTCTACGTGCGTGGCGGCACTCGCTTGAAGCAGCTCCTTTACGGCGGCCATCATCAGCGCGGAGTTCGTCCCGGCACGGAAAATGTCGCCGGCATCGTAGGCCTCGGCAAAGCCGCTGAGATCGCCAGCCATTTGCTCGCGAACGACGCGAAGCGCCTCAGCGCTCTCCGCGATCAGCTCGAGCATGGCTTGCTGCATCGTGTTCCCCATTCGCGCATCAATGCCGCCCGCGCTCCGCGTACGCCCAACACTGCGAATCTCGTTTTTCCTGGTGTCGAAGGCGAAGCTCTACTCATCGCTCTCGATCTGAAAGGTCTCGCTTGCTCTACCGGCGCCGCTTGCTCTTCCGGCGCCGTCGAGCCTTCGCATGTGCTCACCGCCATCGGTCTGCCTGCCGAAGAAGCGCGCGCGAGTTTGCGCTTCAGCCTTGGCCGCCACACGACGCAAGCCGAAATCGACTTCGCCCTGCAAGTCATCCCCGCCGCCGCCGCCAAACTTCGCCAACTCTCCCCTACCTATCAAAAGGAGGCTGCGGCCAAAACCTAGTCGTGCGCTCTCCCTATGTCATTTCGAGCGGAGCGAGAAATCTCTCTTCGATTTTCGCGACGCTGCCGAATTGGCTAGAATGAAATCGTCATCATGAACGCCGCCACCCAATTCGACACGCTCCCCGAGCGCGCAGAGACCCAGCGCGGCCTCGTCGCCGTCGCCATGTCTGGTGGAGTCGATTCTTCTACTGTTGCCGCGCTCCTGCAGCAGCAAGGCCGTGCCGTGGTCGGCCTTACCATGCAGCTCTGGAATCAGCGCCGCCTGCCGGAATTGCAGGGCGATGGCCCTGCGCAGCATCGCTGCTGTTCCCTCGACGATGTCTACGACGCCAAGGCCGTGGCGCGGCACCTGAATTTTCCCCATTACGTCGTGAATTTCGAGCAGCAGTTCGAGTCGCGCGTCGTGCGTCCGTTCGTGGACCAGTACCTCGCTGGTCGCACGCCCATCGCCTGCACGAATTGCAATACCGATGTGAAGTTCGAGCCGCTTCTGCGCATGGCGCAGCAAATCGGCGCCGAACGCCTCGCCACCGGTCACTACGCGCGCATCCGCAAGAATGATGAAACCGGCCGTTGGGAATTGTTGCGTGCGCGCGATGAAACGAAAGATCAGTCTTATTTTTTGTGGGGACTTACCCAGGACCAGCTTTCGCGCAGCGAATTTCCTCTCGGCGAACTTACCAAGGAAGAAGTGCGTGCGCTGGCGCGCCGCGTGAATCTCCCCGTCGCGGAAAAGCCCGAAAGCATGGAGCTGTGCTTCGTGCCCAACGGCAACTACGTGCAGTTCATCCATGCGTATTCGCGCGAGCGCGGCGCGCCTCTCAACGACCCCGAAGGCGAAATCGTCAACGAAGACGGCGAAGTCATTGGCCGCCACAACGGCGTTCACAATTTTACGATTGGCCAGCGCAAAGGCCTCGGTTTTGCGGCAGGCAAGCCGCTTTACGTTCTCTCGATTGATCCGCAAAACAATCGCGTCGTTGTCGGCGAAGACGAAGCTCTGCGCAAGCAGACTTTCGAAGTGGAGAACGTGAATTGGGTTTCGATCGCGCGTCCATCGGGAACTCTTCGCGCGACGGTCAAGATTCGCCATAAGCACGAACCCGCTCTCGCAACGGTTGAAACTCTCGACGACACTCACGCTCGCATCACCTTCGATTCGCCACAGCGGGCCATCACTCCCGGCCAGGCCGCGGTCTTCTACGATTCTTATGATTGCGGCGACGGCACGGGCTCTCGCGTCCTCGCCGGCGGCTGGATCCGCTGAAAAAAGTTTTCAGTTCTAAGTTTTGAGTTCTTAGTTTCAGAAAAGATGAAAGGCTGAGTGAGAAGCGATAGATAATAAGGTCTTTTGCTATGGTTCTCGCTTTTTGATTGAAGAGAGGATTGGCAACTTTTCCTTTTGCTCGCGTCGCTTAGCGAAGAATCAAAAAGGGAGCGAAGGGAAGATAGCCGCCGTTGAAGATTTCGCCTCGAGCGAAGACCAACGCGCGCCGTTTGCAGGCGCGACTTCTCTTTCGGTTTTACTCACAACTAAGGACTAACAACTGAGGACTAGATGAAAAGTTCTTCTTCCTGAGCTTCGCGGGGCTCGTCGCCACGCCGGCGCTCCGTGCGTCCGTCCCAGCCGCGGCGCCGCGAACGAAGGAGGTCGAGCCCGACTTTGATTCCCTGCACCAGTGCGGAAGCTTTTTGCATGGGTTGCCAGAAACTGTGTTTGACTTGTGAACCCGCTTCTTCGACAGCTTCCAGCGCGCCGGTCAGAATGTGATCCATGTGCACCAGCTGGCCGCGCAGCCGGTCCGCGGCCTCGGTAAACACACGGTCCACTTTTTGCGCCTGTCCGCGCGCCAAATACACGACGTGTGAAGCGTCGTTCACCATGCTGGAGATTTTCGGCTGCGTGTCATCGAGGAGAATCTGCACGCGCGTAAGAATCGGTCCCATGCGCGATTGTACTTCGTTCACCATCCGGTTCACATTTTCGGTGGTGCGGCGCATCTGAAACAGGAGCGCCGTCAAAACCACAACTTGAACGACGAGAGCGAGCCCCACGACGATACTGAAGATTTCGAGCCACACTTGCATATGTGCCCCGCCTGCCCGGTTTAAGGGCCAACCACTTTGCTACCAACTAGTCTAAGTAAGACCAGTTTTTATGAAACTAGGACTTCGACTCCCGCAGATACGCTTCGCGTCCTGCTTCGACCGCAGCCGAAATCGAATCCTTCTTGCGCACCGCAACTTCTTTTCCGCGTTCGATCAATTCATCGGCGCGTTCGCGCAGTTCACGCGCTTTTTTCTGCGCATATTCCTTGCCTTCGTCCGCTTTCTTCGTAAGAAAATCGCGCGTTTCTTCGCCGGACTTCGGCGCAAAAAGGACGCCCAGGAGGGCGCCAACGCCAAGACCCACAATGAAGTACGTCACCTTGGAACCCACGTTGTCCGCCATGACAACCTCCAAGGAGACCGTAGCACAGCAAAGGTGAGGCTGCAATGGCAGCTAACCGGTATGAGTCATTCGAATGGTTACTGTCCGTTCGAAGGTCCTTCCGAACGCTCCAGGCCGGCGAGAATCTTTTCGGCACTTTTTCGTGAAATGAAAGCACTCAATTTTTCTAAGCCGGCTCTTTGAATGTTTGCGACGCTGCCAAACTCCTTGAGCAACTTCTGCGCGGTCTTTGGCCCAACACCGGGAATTTCATGCAGGACGCTGTGGGTTTGCCGTTTGCCGCGTCGCTGACGGTGAAAGATGACGGCGAAGCGGTGAGTCTCATCCCGGATTTGCTGGATTAAGTGCAAAACTGGCGAATGGCGCTCCAGAACGATGGGTTCATCTTCCTGGCCGAGGACGAAGAGGATTTCTTCTTTTTTGGCGATGCTGGCGACCGGCTGATTGATGATCTGGAGTGATTCGAGCGCCTGCGCCGCAGCATGGAGCTGGCCAATGCCGCCGTCGATGAGGATTAGGCTCGGCAATTCCTTTTTCTCTTCCAGCAAACGGCGGTAGCGGCGCGTGACGGCTTCCCGCATACTCGAAAAATCGTCGTTGAGACGCGGGAACGCGCCGTTGCCTCCGTCACCTCCCTCGCCGCGAATGATGAATTTGCGATAGTCGGACTTTTTCATGCGCCCATTTTCCCAAACGACCATAGACGCAACGGTATCGGTTCCTTGAATGTGCGAAATGTCGAAGCTTTCAATCCGTTTGGGCTCTTCGAACAAGTTCAACGCGTTTTGGAGAGCTTCGCCGATGGCTTTGGAAGTCGGCTTCAACACGCGGAAGCGCTGTTCAAATGAGTGTTTCGCGTTGTTCTCCACCAAATCCAAAAAGGCGCGCTTGGAACCACGCTGCGGCGTGCAAATTTCAACTTTGTGTCCCGCGCGCTCGGTGAGCGTTTCCTCGAGCAGGGCCCGCTCTTCAAAATCCTCCGAAACGTGAATGGCTTTCGGCAAGTACTCGGCTTCGAGATAAAGCTGCTTCAGCAGAGACGGGACAAATTCCTTGGGATCAAATTCTTCGAGGTCTTCCCAATAAAATTCGCGGCGATCCACCACGCGCCCACCGCGCAAATGGAAGAGATTCGCGGCCACCAGCGGCGGTTCGGCGTAGTAGGCAAAAACGTCAGTGTCATCGCCCTGAGCTGCGGCGATGCGCTGGCGCTCCTCGATGTCTTCCAGGGTGCGAAGCAGGTCGCGGTACGCCGCGGCCTGTTCGAACAATTCCTTTTCGGCGGCGGCAGTCATGCGCTCTTCGAGACTCTTCATCAAATCGTGGCGGCGGCCTTCGAGGAACATGCGCGCATCGCGTGCGGCTTCGGCGTAGCGCTCGTCCGTGGTGAGTCCGGAAACGCAGGGACCGAGGCAACGCTTGATGTAATACTGCAGGCAGGGCCGCGGATGATTGCGCGTGAGGTCCACGGTGCACGACGGGACCATAAAGCGTTTGTGAATGAAATGCAGAATGCGCCGCGCCAAGCCTGCCGGGAAATAGGGGCCGAAATAGAGCGAGCCGTCTTTTTTGATGCGGCGCGTGAAATAGACGCGGGGATACTTTTCGGCAGCAGTGAATCTGATGTACGGATAAGTCTTGTCGTCGCGGAGGAGGACGTTGAATTTTGGACGGTATTTTTTGATGAGGTTGTGTTCGAGCGCGAGGGCTTCGCGTTCGTTGCCGACCACGATGGTTTCCAGATCGGCGATTTCGCGCGCCAGCGAGCCAGTTTTGGCGTCGATCCAACGTGATTCGGTGAAATAGGAGCGCACGCGGCTGCGCAGATTGCGCGCCTTGCCGACGTATAGAACCGTTTCGCCGGCGTCCTTAAAGAGGTACACGCCGGGGCTTTCGGGAAGTTGGGCGGCTTTTTCGCGTGGCTCCATGGGAAGAAGCAGTTGTTAGTTAAAAGTTCTTTGTTCTAAGTAAAGAAACCATAGCCATAAAACTCGCGCCGATCATTTCGACAATGCAGATCCCTCGCTTCGCAAAAGCGTCCAGAGCGCAAAAACGCTCTTCGCTCAGGATGACACCGCACTTGCCGTTCATGCCAATTCGAGCCAGGCGGTTGGTTCTTGGGCATGGTTTTGTTTTCGCGGTACAACTTCCATCATACTAGAGCGAATCGAAAGAGAGGGAGAGAGAGCGGTGCTCGTCATAAGATTCAAGAGATTGATTCCTGTCGTTGCCAGCCTTGGCGCCTTTTTGATTGCGTCAACGACGCATGCGCAGGAAGCGCAGCAGGGGTCTTCGTCGAAGCCGACGGATGCATCAGCTCCGGTGTCCCCGAGGAAGACGGATAAACCCAGCAAGGATTCTGTCAACAAGGATTCGGCGACGAAGAACGCGCCGGATCAGCCGAAGTGGGATCCCTTGCGGGCGGAAAACGACATCGATGTGGGGCGGCACTACATGCGAATGGGGGATCTGGACGCCGCCATCGACCGCTTCCAGGACGCCATCGACTCTAAGCCAGGATACGCGATTCCCTTCCGCTACCTTGGTGAAGCGCAAGAGAAAAAAGGGCTGAAAAAACAGGCCATCAAGTCGTACCAGCGGTATCTGGATCTGTATCCGCATGCCGAAGACGCCGCAAAAATCAGAAAGAAGCTCGAGAAGCTTTACAAGGAAGTAGAAAAAGACAAAAAAGACTAGCTCGGCGGTGTGTGCTTAGCAGCGGTCTCAGTCTGATTTTCCAACATCGAGCTATCCAGACGGAACTTGATCCGGCTCGTTCCGTTCTACGAGCTTGAGCTGACGGAGACCGACAAGGCCAGTTGCCAGAACGGCAACAAGCCAGGCGCTGCGTCTCAGCATTGCTATCATGGCGGTGATTCTATAACAGCTTACAGGGCCAAGCGGTCGAGGATGCGACGGGCGCGAGTGAATTCAGCGAAGCGCTTTTCCTCTTCGCGAAATTCGCGCGAATGCGACACGAGCGTGCAGCCGGAACGGCGCGTGGGATGCTTGACGTGCAGCATTTCGTGAAACAAGACGTATTCTACGGCGCATTGCGGCACGCGGGGATGGTCGAGGCGGCGGTTGAGCAAAATGTGGTTCGGGCCAGGATCGTAGCAACCGAATTGGCGCCGCCAACTGCGCAGGCTCCAGCCGATATGCGGTTTCTGCAGCGCGCCGCCGAAATATTTGGCGTTCAGGTCGTCAAAAAGCTTTTCTAAATGGAAATGCCGGCCTTGCGCGCCGCTGTGACGCGGATGAACGCGGCGAAGACGCATGCGGTTCATGCGGCTGCGGGTGCGACCGGAGCGTGCGTATTCGAAGTAAGGCGCAACGAGCGGCGCAGGAGCTTTTCGGCGATAGACACGCGAAAGGAGCAGCGCCGCCGCGCCTTCCAGCACCGGAAGAGGCGCGCGGCGCAAAAGATCGGAGAAGCGTACGAAGACAGCTTCCTCGCGGCGGCGAATGGTGAGCGTCAGGCTGGAATACGGATAAAACTCGACGCGGAAGCGCGGGGGACGGCCCTCGCAGCCGAGGCGCGTGAACATGCGCTGAAAGAGGGCGGCGCCGCCAGGCAAGAACTCGGTTTTGCGACTTAGTTTCATTGGTTCTACCTTACAACAAGTTCTCCGTTGTAAGTTTTCAGTTTTAAGTAAAAAGAAAGAGCAGGCTTCTGGCTGTTCTTTGCCAAGCTCAATGTCCGGCTAAGCATTACACCCAGGGCACTACGAACAAAACAAGACCCATATTGGAGACAAAAGAAAAGGAAGATTCTCAGCCCAAGGCGCGACCAGTAAAATCAACTCCTCAGGGGCTAAAGCCCGTAACTCAATGTCGGACCTAAAGGTCCGACCCCAACTTCTCCTGGGCGCCCACGCCTAGCGCGGCGAAATTGGCAATGACTGACGTGGATTTCATCAGTGTTTGCGGCGGACGGGCGGGGGCGACACTTTTTTCTTTGCTTTTTCGGCGTCGTTCATGGCGTCTTGCGTGCCTTCGATGGCATCGTCCAAATTGTCCTTGTAGATCTCCAGGTCTGGTCCATTCACAGAATATTTTTGGAGAATGGGAAGAAACTCTTTGGTACGCGAAGCCATCAGGTCAATGCCCTTGCGGATGTTTTCCTGCTTTTCGATCCCCAATTGCATCACGTCCGCGGCGTCGTCCACGCATCCGACGTAAGCGTTCAGCAGCGCGTTCAGCATTTCCCCGTGGTGAGTCGGCGAAGGGTGCTCGAGTTCATACTGAAATTTCTTCAGGCGGTCTTCCGCAAAGCTGAGAAACAGCTTGATGCGTTCGCTGGAGGTTTCCGCGTCGCGGATTTTGTCGGCTTCGACTGCGCTCAAATAGTCCTTTTCCTGAGCCGCTCTCGCGCAAATGGGAGCAGCGAACCAGAGCAAGAAGGATGCAAGCAGAAGAATAAAAGATTTGGATTTCATGGCTGTTTCTCCGCGGGAGAGGCCGGCGGTTTGACATTCGCCGGCCGAAGAGGAAAGAGCAACCGGATCAGCTCTTGGTCCATGGAGATCAGGTCCTGGCGGACGATTTGCAGGGGAGGCTTGTAGGCTGCCGGAGCGGCGAGCATCGAATCTTCCACTTCACGAATTCCCTGAGTCACGTGCATTTCCAGCTGCCGGTAGCCATTGGAATGTTTTTCGGCGTCGGGATGCTGCTTTTTCAAAGCTTCCAGAACAGCGCGGACATTATCGCGATATTTCTCCATCGTGGCGTCGACGGTGTTGTTGTCTCCTGATTTTCCCGCGCGCCGCGACTCCGCAAACTGAGCATCTCCCAGCTTGACCAGCAGTTTTGTCTTCTTGATGGAATTGCTTTCGCGGTCGAACTTCGCCTGCAATTCGGCGACGCTTTCCTGCGCAATGGCCGGGAAAAGTATTATGGAGACTACCGCCATGCAGCCGAGCGTTTGCCGAACATTCCAGAAAATCCTCATGGGTCATTTCTTGCCTTCGAGCTTGCGTCGGAGAACCTTGCTCCGCTCCTGAGCCTGCCAAACTTGATTGGGATTCTTGTTCCGGTCAAGCTCGAGAAACTTCTGATAGGCCTCCAGGGCTGGCTTCGGCTGGTTCAAACTATCGTAGCAGAGTGCACGGATGAACCAACTCCCTGCGCCGGGAGTTTCGAACTGATCGATCTTGTCGAGTACCGCGAGTGTGGCGGAATAGTTCTTCGAAAGATAGTAAGTGGTGCTAAGGTCCTTCCAGTAGTCGACGTTCTTGGCGTCGAGCTGAATCGCCGCCTTGAGTTCCTTCTCGGCGTTCGAGAAATCGCGCAATTGCAAAAACGTGCGCCCCAGGCCACCGTGCAGTTGCGCGTCGTTCGGAGCAAGGGCCAAGGCTTGATGCAGAGTGGCGATGGCGCCCGGCCACTTCTTCTGCGCGATTTGGATGTCCGCGCGGAGCTTTAGCGATTCCACGGTGGGCTTGCCGGCATCGGTGCGGTCCAGTTCAGCAAGGGCCGCATCGTTCTGACCTTGATCCATGAGAAGGCGGATGAAGCGAGCATGCGCTGCGGAGTCATCGGGCTTGATTTCGAGATATTGGCGATAAGCATCAATGGCTTCGGGCTTCTTCTGGGCTTCTAGACTTTCAGCGAGGCCACGAAGGCCATCCGCTCCCTTCGGTTGAACTTCCACGGCGCGGCGGAATTGCACTTCAGCTTCAGCTGGCTTGCCAGAGCGGAGGTTCATCCAACCCAGATACTCAAGCGCGGTGATGTCATTGGGATCGAGATGCAGGAGGCCCTCAAACGCTTCTGCGGCGCCAGCGCGATCGCCGGAACGGTCCAGCGCGACAGCGAGGAGATAGCGTGGGCGGCTCTCTGCAGGAAGCAATCCGACGGCCCTGCGAAGCGGAGCAACAGCGGCGGCGTCTTCATGGTTATCGAGAAGCAGCATGCCCAGGTTCACGTAGGCAGCGGACATTTTGGGATCGAGTGCGGCGGCACGCTCGTACTCGGCTTGCGCTTCTTTGGGCTTTTTCAGGGCCGTGTAAACGTAGGCAAGCTGAAAATGGCCGTAAGCGAAGTCCGGCTGATCGGCGAGAACTTTCTGAAGAGGCGTAATGGCGGCGTCAAACTGCTTCTGATCGATGTCGCGCTGCGCTTCGTCGAGCAGATCGTTAAGAGGATTGGCGAGCTTTTCTGTTTTGGTTTGGCCGGCGGGTCTTGCTTTAGGGGAGGATTGTCCCTGCCAGGAAAGAGGCTCGTCTCGAACAGCTCCTGCTTTATTTGAGGAGTTTTGCGCGAAGGAACACGGCAATGCAGCAAAAAGAAATAGTGACGCGCCACAAACGAGCGTGAGGACGGAATTTCTAGCGAATGGCAAGAGCCTCATGGTTCAGCCGGAGTAGTCTTACTTCCATTCGGGATTGTAGCCGAGCCGCCATTGGGTTTGGATGCGCCATTCGGAGCCCGCTTTGCCTGACCGTTCAGCAGGCGAGCCTGCCCGTTGCCATTCAAGACGCGTGAGAGAAAACGGCCCGTATGCGATTGCGGATTGCGCGCCACCTGCTCGGGCGTTCCAGTGGCAATAATCTTGCCGCCCTGGTCGCCGCCTTCCGGTCCCAAATCGATGAGCCAATCCGCGGACTTGATGACATCGAGATTGTGCTCGATAACGAGGAGAGACGCCCCACCCTCGAGCAATTTGCGAAAGGCGCTAAGCAGCTTGGCGATATCGTCGAAGTGCAAGCCGGTGGTCGGCTCATCGAGAATGTAAAGAATTCCGGAGTTGTCTGTTTGCGTGAGATGCGCGGCGAGCTTCAGGCGCTGCGCTTCCCCGCCGGAGAGCGTGGTTGCGGATTGGCCGAGGCGCAGATAGCCGAGGCCGATTTCATTGAGGATGCGCAGCTTGGACACAATTTTCGGAACGTTGACGAAAAACGCCAGCGCTTCGCGCACGGTTAGCTGAAGCACTTCATGAATGTTTTTCCCGTGATAGCGCACTTCCAGCACGCCGCTCTTGAAGCGCGTACCGCGGCACTCTTCGCATATGAGCTCGACGTCGGCGAGAAACTGCATTTCCACGGTAACCGTGCCATCGCCCTGGCACGTTTCGCAGCGGCCTCCCGGTACATTGAAGGAAAAATGGCCGGCGGAATAGCCGCGGCGTTTGGCGTCAGGCGTGTCCGCAAAAACTTCGCGAATGGCGTCGAATGCTTTCAGATAGGTGGCGGGGTTCGAACGCGGCGTTCGCCCGATGGGTGATTGGTCCACAATCACCACCTCGCGGATGTTCGAATCGCCCTCGAGGCGGTCGCAAACTTCCTTGACACTTCCCCCGACGCGCCTTGCCGCCAATGCTTTGTACAAAACATCGTGCACCAGTGTGGATTTGCCGGAGCCGCTCACGCCGGTGACGACGGTAAGCGTGCCGAGGGGAATCATCACATCGAGGTTTTGCAAGTTGTGCAGATTGGCACCAAAAAGACGCAGAAATTTTCCGGCAGGCTTGTGTCTTTTGTTGGGAACAGGAATGCGCAATTCGCCGTTGAGGTAGCGGCCGGTGAGCGACCTGGGTTCCTGGAGGAGTGCGGCGTAAGGTCCCGCAAAAAGCAGCTTGCCGCCAAGCTCCCCCGCACCAGGACCGAGGTCGATGACGTGATCCGCCGCTTGAATCGTTTCCGGATCGTGCTCCACAACCAGAACGGTGTTACCCAAATCGCGCAGGGATTTCAGGATATCGATAAGGCGCTGCGTGTCGCGCGGATGCAAACCAATCGAAGGCTCATCGAGAACATAAAGCGCTCCTACCAGGTGCGACCCGAGAGAGGTCGCAAGTTGAATGCGCTGTGATTCACCGCCGGAGAGCGTAGAAGTGAGCCGGTCGAGGGTGAGATAGTCCAGCCCGACTTCGTCCAGGAATTGCAACCGCGTGCGAATTTCCTCAAGAATTTTGTCGGCGATTTTCAGTTGCGCTTCCGAGAGCTGCAAACTCGAGAAGAATGCGCGCGCGTCTTTAACTGTGAGCTCGCAAACCTCGGTAATGGATTTCCCGGCAATGCGCACGGCCCGCGCTTCAGCGCGCAACCGCGTGCCGCTGCAGTCCGGACAGGTAGCGTAGCCACGGTAACGGCTCAAGAAGACGCGCACATGCAGCTTATACTTCTTGCGCTCCAGCCACTGGAAAAAGCCCTTCACACCCTCGTAATCGTTCTGGGGATCGCCTTCGAGTACCAGGCGCCGCTGCTCCGCGGTGAGCTGCCGCCAAGGCACATTTGTCGCGATGAGACGCGCGCGCGCCCACGACTTCAAATCCTGGAAGAGTCCGCGGTAGCGCGGCTTGGTCCATGGTTCGATCGCTCCTTCTTCAATGGATTTGCCGGGATCGGGAACGACCAGGTTCAAATCAAAATCAATGGTGTTGCCGAAGCCCTGGCAACGCGGGCACGCGCCGTAGGGGTTGTTGAAGGAGAAAAGCCTTGGCTCTGGCTCTTGATACAAAGTGCCGTCGTTTTTGCACTCGAAGCGCTCGTTGAAGGTCAGCCGCTCGGTCGCTTTGCCTGAACCGTCAACGATAAATTCTAGAATCGCTTCGCCTTGCCCTTCGCGGTAGCAAATTTCAATGGAATCCACCAGCCTCGAGCGCGACTCAGGGTTCACAGCAAGACGGTCTACAAGCACGTAAACCGGCTTCGCAAAATCCACATCCAGTAAAGTTTCCGGCGAAGAAAATTCATGCACGCGCCCCGCCTGATACAAACGGTTGAAGCCGCGCTTTTGCAGCTCAATTAACCCTTGGCGCACCGCATCCGCGGCGGGCGCAGCCGCCGTCTTTTTGCTCGTTCGTTTCGAAGTGGTTGTGGCGGCGGGCGACGCAATTCGAAACTGATACAGCACGTAGAATCGCCGCCCTGGCGTGAGCGACAAGACGCGCGTGGCGATTTCATCCGGGCTATCTTTGCGGACTTGCGCGCCGCATTTAACACAAAAAGTCTGCCCACAGCGCGCGAACAGCAACCGCAAGTAATCGTAAATCTCCGTGGACGTTGCCACCGTCGAGCGGGGATTGCGCGTGGAATTTTTCTGCCGAATGGCCACGGCCGGAGCGATCCCGGAGATTTCATCCACGTCCGGCTTTTCCATGCGCTCGAGGAATTGGCGGGCGTAAGCGGAGAGCGATTCGACGTAGCGCCGCTGCCCTTCGGCATAAATTGTGTCGAAGGCGAGCGACGATTTGCCCGACCCACTCACACCCGTGACCACAGTGATGGCGTTGTGGGGAATGTCTACCGTGACGTTTTTGAGGTTATGGACACGCGCGCCCTGGACACGCAAAGTGTCTTGTTCTGGCTGCAAAACGTCCGAGGATGCGGTGATCTGTTTCGTCGCCAAAGAGAAGCCTAGACAGCGGGTTTCGAAGCTACTGCCCAAACTTTAAATTATACGGGGGCTGTCAAACACGAGCAAACGGTGTGTTGGTAGCCGGAATTGGTCAAACTCTTCCCCGTTGCCGATCACGGCTCTTGGTTGAGCACTATCTCGCCGATCCCGCCGGAGACTCTCAGGTGAATCGTCGCGGGTGATTTTCCGTACGCTTCGTTGGTGTACGAGCCGTTTTCCTCTTTCAAGCCATATGTGCGGATGGAGCCGATGCCGCCCGACGCCTCGGCGATGACGCCAATCTTCTTCGGCAACCGAATGTTCGCCTGGCCCACACCGCCTTCAATGTTCGCCGTCAGATCAGTCCTGCGGTCACCCGTCAAGTCCACGTCGACCTGCCCGGCGCCCACGTGCAAATCCAGCCGCGTGAGAGGAACTTCGCGAAAATCCAGGTTTCCCTGCCCCGCTCCCATTTCCACGCGGAGTTCCAGCGGGAGATCCTTGCTGAATCGCAAATTCCATTCGTTTCTCGAATTTCCGAAGTGCACTGGATGCGACTCTTGGGCGATGGTGATTTCCCCGACGCCATTCGTGACGTGATAATCGACGCGCGGCTCGTCGTAGCTGTCGGTATAGCGGAAGTCCGCGTCGAGCGCATGCGCGGAATCGCCGCTAATCGTGAGTTCCCCTGCGCTCATCTCCAATTTGGCGTGAGCGGACTTCGCGCCCTGCAGGTCAACCGTCTGCACCGTGTGCTTCATGTCCGCATGAAAGCCGTGCCGGCGCGCATAGCCGCGGCCATGCCAGAGAAGCAGAACAAGAACTGCAACAAACGCCACAATTCCAACCGTTGTCCCAATGGCAATGCCCGGAGACGCATTCGGGTTGCGGCTTCGTTGAAAATTGTCGTAAATCATTCCCAGCCCGACGAAGACCAGAATCAGCGGCCAGTAATCCAGCAAGATGGCCCAGGGCTCGAAGCCTGGACGCCAATTGTGGATCAGAAAGAGAATGCCAAACGTTATGAGGATGATCGGCAGAACCAGCGACACTCGCCGTGGACTGTCCTGAGGCATGGCACACCTCCACTACCTTGTATTACGCACGAGGATTAAAAATAGTTCAGCCGGAAGGATACCGCATAACAATGTGTCTAGCTAAACTGTGCAAGTTCGTGGCTTGGGGGTGTAACCGCTGCCGACGGCGCTAGTAGCAACAAGGAAGCTACCCTCTTTGACCAAGATTCGCGACGCTTTGGGTGTGATAAAGTTTTTTCGAAGGGGCTGTGAAGACCAGCGTGAACGCGTACACGAGAGTCTTCTGGATTGTCCTGGACAGTGTCGGAATCGGGGAACTGCCTGACGCTGCCGATTACGGCGACGTGGGACGGAACACTCTGGGCCATATCGCAGAGTCGCGGCCTCTGCACATCCCCAACCTTGTACAGCTCGGCCTCGCAAATACCTCTCCCTTGAAATTCCAAACGGCGCCTGCAGACCCGCTGGGTGCCTACGGTAAAGGCGCAACGCGGTCTCCGGGAAAAGATACAACTACCGGCCACTGGGAGATGGCCGGAGTGTGGCTCGAGCAAGCCTTTCCCGTTTACAAAAGCGGATTCCCGCGCGAATTGATTGAAGAATTCGAGCAACAGATCGGCAGAAAGACCATAGGCAACAAACCGGCGTCGGGAACGGAAATCATCAAGGAACTGGGCGAAGAGCACGTTCGAAGCGGCAAACCGATCGTGTATACATCGGGCGACAGCGTTTTTCAGATTGCCGCGCACGAAGACGTCATTCCCGTCACCGAACTTTATCGCATGTGCGAAACGGCGCGGCGCCTGCTCGATGGGCCGCATCGCGTCGGACGCGTGATTGCCCGCCCGTTTACAGGGACTCCTGGAAATTTCGTGCGCACTACGCGGCGCCACGACTATGCAGTGGACCCTCCGAAGCCGATGCTTCTTGACGTGCTTGTCGAGCGCAAAGTCCGGGTGCTGGGCGTAGGAAAAATCCACGACATTTACAACGGACGCGGCGTCGACGAGTATCTCACTACCAAGGGCAACGCCGACGGCATGGAAAAATTAACCACCGCGGCGAAAGAACGCAAGGACGGACTGATTTTCTGCAACCTCGTGGATTTCGATATGCTCTATGGCCACCGCAAGGACGTCGAAGGATTCGCCAAGTCGCTCGAGGAGTTTGACCGCATGCTCGGCGATTTCCTGCCGCTGCTCAGTCTTTCGGACTTGTTGATGATCACCGCAGACCATGGTTGCGACCCCGATCCGCGTTGGCCCACAACCGACCATTCGCGCGAATACGTTCCGATTCTCGCGTACTCCCCGGGAAGCGGTGCAGGCGTGAATCTCGGCGTGCGCGAAACGCTTGCTGATATGGGCCAAACCATCGCTGAAAATTTTGGCGGGAAAATCCTGCACGGCAAGAGCTTCCTGCGTGAACTGACCGGAAGAATCGCCGAATCCGCGCGCTAACCTCCTTGACAGACAAAAACCCGAGCCGGTTGCCATCAAGGTCCGATCCACAAATGGCAAATCCTCTCGATCTGAAACCCCCTGGAATTTCTCCCCGTCCCATCGATTAGCAGAAAAATGAGTGGTCGCCAGGCTTTCAGGGGAGGAACCCAATGCGGACCATTACGAAACTCGTGATTCTTTTTGCGGCTAGCGCAACTTTGCTGACTTCAGAGCAAACCGCCAAAGCACAGCAAGCCCGTGAAGTACTCCCGGCACCCCTGCCCTCTCAAATCGCAGCCGGAAGGAAAGTTTTCATTTCTAACGCCGGTGGAGATAGCCACAATCTCTACAACGGCGGCCCCGACCGCCTCTACAATCAGTTTTACTCGGCCATCAAGAATTGGGGACGATACGAGATCGTGGGCAGTCCCGCGGAAGCAGACCTGGTCTTCGAAGTAAGCCTCGCCAACCCTTTCATCGGGGAGTACGTTTCAGGAGGAGGGCAAGTCTCGGTGTCCAGCCGTTCGATGAGCGACCCACAATTCCGCTTGGTCATCGTCGACCCCGGGACGCGCGTCACTCTTTGGGTTTTCACCGAGCACATCGAACCGGCCCTGTTGCAGGGCAATCGCGACAAGAATTTCGATTTAGCGCTCAACTACCTGATCAACGATCTTCGGAACGTCTCTGGCCAGCCCGTCGCCTCCTCTAACAGCAAGAAATAGTCAAACGTCTCATGCGGAGCCGCGTACTCCAAGGCTGCTCCCAAGCCTTAGAAAACCGACTCTGTTCCTAATTAGTTTCCCGGGGCTGAGGCACTCGCTGGGGAGCAGTTGCTACCGCGCATTGCGTGACCGTAATGCTCCGTATTGAGATTTTGGCAGTTTTCGGCAGGCGGGCTCTGACACCTGAGACGACCAGCTGAAGCCCTGCACACATGGCAAGAATAGCCATTACTGCACGAAGCCTATGAGCCGGAATGCGCCGCGAAAGGAAACAACCTAGGAGCACTCCGGGCAGTCCGCCGAGAAGCAGCGGAAAAAGTACAGGCGAGCTAATCGAGCCCACGGTCCAGTGAAAAATGCTGCCAATCACGGCAAGCACCAGACCGAAAAGCAAATCGGTACCGACAACCTGCGAAGGCGTCATTTCCGAATAATTGAGAAGCAGCATGGTGCCGAGCGCGCCTGCGCCCGCAGAGGAGAATCCCGATTCCACACCGATGGGAAAGGCAAGCCAAGGCAACCAGCGAGAATTCTTGTAGGCGAATGCGCGGTTGCGCACGCGGGGAGCAAACGTAAGAGCCGAAGATAAAGCAAGTACGATCCCAAGAATGATGACGACAGTTGGGTTGCCACCACGTTCGGTCATAAAACGAAGCACGAAAGTGCCCGCCAAAAGACCCGGAATAGCACCGCGCAGCAGCAGCCAAAAATAGCGCGAATGAATCTGCCGGCTAAAAAGATAGAAGGGTGCGGCAACCAATCGCACGACGCCAGCGAAAACAAATGCAGTGCCAACTGCTTCTCCGGCAGAAAGACCGGCAAAAAGCAAGAGGGCAGGCACGGTGAAACTGCCGCCGCCGATTCCCGTAAGTCCTACGGCCAGAGCGATGACGAATCCAATCAGAAGTTGCGTCAATCGGCACGCTCCGAAAAGGTGTGAATGCCGCATTCCAGCTTGCGTCCACCCCAACGGCCGGACCGTGCGTTGCCCGGATCGGCAGGAAGCGCGGTGCAAGGCTCACAGCCGATGCTGAGATAACCGGCGTCGTAGAGCGGCAAATACGCCAGGCGATGACCGCCGGTGTATTCCCACACTCGTCCCCAGGTCCAATCGGCGAGCGGGCTAACCTTGAGCAATGTTTTTCCACTGGGAAGACGATGGTGTTCGACCTTTTTAAGATTCGCGCGCGTGGGCGATTGGTCGCGGCGCAAGCCGGTGAACCAGACGTCAAACGTTTCGAGCGCTTTCATCAGCGGCGCGACCTTGCGAAGCTGGCAGCAAGCCGTGGAGTCCGTTTGATAGAGGAGGCCACGCTCGGCTTCCTGCTGACCGATGGTTTTTTCCGGCAGCACATTCACTAAGTTCAAGTTCCACTCCGCAGTCACGCGGTCGCGAAATTTGTAGGTCTCCGCGAAGTGGTAGCCGGTTTCGAGAAAAAGCACCGGCACCTGTGGAAGACGTTTGCGAAGAAAATCAAGCACGATGATATCTTCCGCCTGAAAACTGCACGTT
>JAWOLO010000059.1:0-5349 GCA_033853375.1 Terriglobia bacterium | reverse complement strand
AGCGCCCAACGGAGCGACCCGAGGCGTTTTTGCTTGTGGAGAGTGCGCGCCCTCTTTGTGGACGCAAGGAAAGTTGGACGCCGCGCTTCGCGTCGAAGAACTCTGGCACGCGGCCGTCCAGAAATTTGGATTAAGCACTTTGTGCGGTTACATATCGAGAGGCTTGCAAGGAGAAAGGGAGCAACGGATATTTCAGAGAATCTGCACAGTGCATTCAGCTGTTCTTCCCTAAATCGTAGCACTCAATTAGTTCAGTAGTGCCAGCAAAGCGGGGCTTGCTGTTGCTATTCCGCACCTACCCTGCCGCGTTTTTTTTTGCGAATCTGCTTCCTCCCGTCGCCACCGCAAACTATAAGTTTTGACAGTCGGAATGGACGAAGCATCCGCTGGAAGCTAGGGTCAAGATGAATCCGAGGCGATACTCTCTAGCAGAAAGCATGCGGACCCTTCTCGCGATGGTGGCAGCTATCGCCATCTTGCCAGGTGACACGGTAGCATCCGCGCCATTCCCGCAGTCGGTACCGCCGCAGACTGGGGACCAGGCCTCCAAGATCCCGCCGGACCAGTTGGATTCTCTCGTCGCGCCAATTGCGCTCTATCCGGACCCATTGCTGGCACAAACTTTGGCAGCATCAACCTATCCACTCGAACTCATCCAGCTTCAGCAATGGCTTTTGAAAAACCCGGGGCTGAAAGACAAGGCACTGGCTGACGCTGTCGCAAAACAGCCATGGGACCCGAGCATTCAGGCGATGGCCGGTCTATCTGATGTGGTCAGGCGGCTTGCAGACGATATCCAGTGGACCACGGACCTAGGCAATGCGTTTTTGGCGCAACAAAGCGACGTGATGGATGCCGTTCAGCGCATGCGCAAAAAGGCCCAAGACAACGGCAATCTGAAATCAACCGAACAACAGAAGGTTGAAACCAAGGTCATCGAGAACAAGAGTGTGATCGTGGTCGAACAGGCAGATCCGCAAGTCGTCTATGTGCCTTCATATGATCCCATGGTGGTCTGGGGTGCGCCCTATTATCCCTACCCGCCGATTTACTATCCCCCGGCAGGGTACTACGCCGCAGGGTTGGCGATTTCGTTCGGCGTTGGAGTGATGATGGGGGCATTTTGGAGTGGCGGTTGGGGCTGGGGCTGCGGCTGGAGCAACAACAACATCAACGTCAACAACAATAATAATTTCAATCGGAACTCAAACATTGGCGGCGGTAACCGCAACAATATCGGAGGCGGAAACCGCCCATCGCAGCAACCCGGACGCGGTGGCATTGGCGGAGGACGGGGAGATTCCAGTTGGAAGCACAATCCACAACATCGTGGAGGCGCGCCATATCGCGACCGCGCGACCGCAGACAGGTTTGGAGGCACTGCACGAGGCGACTCTCTTGCTAACCGTCAGGCTGGTGCAAGACAACAGCTCGGCCGTCAGGGTGGCAATCTGCCCAGCAATCGCGCTGCAGGTGGTGGGCTCAGCAACCGGACAAGCGGCGGAGTCGGAGCGGGCAATCGAGCAGGGGGTGGAGGAGCGGACCGCATCGGAAGCCGGGATCTCTCGCGTGGCGGTGGAGGAAACCGAGACGCCTTCGGAGGAGGTTCGAGGGGTTCCAAAGGTTACAACGGGTCGAGCACAAGAGCCAGCAGCAATCGTGGTTCTTCCAGCATGCGATCTTGAGGGGGAGGCGGTGGCTTGAGTCGTGGTGGCGGTCGTGGCGGGGGGCGGCGCAGGTAAGAAACCAACAGGAGCACCGAAATGAAATCAACGTGCGCCAAGAGACATTTTTCAAAGTATCTTTCGACTGCGTGCACAGTGACCTGGGCCTTTCTGTTTTCGATTTCGTTCGCTGCACAACAATCTGAAACGGAGAGACAGTCAGCCACTATATCCGCTTCTGCCGTGGGCCCTCGAAGCTTTGATACTCCACAGCAGGCCGTAGATGGGCTGATTGACGCAGCTGAGAAGTTCGATGTGAGTGCGTTGCTACAAATTTTTGGTCCGGGTGGCGAGGACATAGTTCTTTCTGGTGAATACCCTCAAGACGAGCAGCACGCCGCCAACTTTGTTGCCGAGGCCCACGAAAAGAAGAGCGTATCGGTGGACCCGAAGAGCGGAAACAGGGCATTTCTACTCGTGGGCGACGAGGATTGGCCGTTCCCTGTCCCCATTGTAAAGAGGGGTGATAAGTGGTTCTTTGACGGCAAAGCCGGCCGACAGGAACTTCTCTACCGCCGCATAGGCGCCAACGAATTGGACGCCATTGCAATATGCCATGGATACGTCGAGGCCCAGCACGAATATGCGCTTCAGAAACGCGAGGGCTACGAAGTGAACCAATATGCCCAACGAATCATCAGCACTCCGGGGACGCAGGATGGTTTGGCCTGGCAAGACGCAGACGGCTCCTGGGCTGGCCCCATTGGTGAGAAAGTAGCCCATGCGATCGAGCATGGCTACAACCGCGGCGAACCGTACCACGGCTATTTCTTCAAGATTCTGAAGGGGCAGGGACCCGCGGCACCGCTCGGCGAAATGGACTTCGTCGTGAAAGGAGTGATGATTGGCGGGTTCGCCTTAGTAGCTGCGCCTGCCGAATACGGTGTGACCGGGGTGAAGACCTTCATCGTCAGCCACGACGGCGTTGTCTATGAAAAAGATTTCGGACCCAAATCCCTTGCCGAATTCCAAAAGATGGAGCGCTTCAACCCAGACAAGTCTTGGGCTCCGGTCACGGAGAAAAACGAATAGAGAGCGCAATTCTTCGGAGCAGGCGAGCATATTCAAAAACCTCAATATCTTGACGCCTGCTGACCGAAGTTTGCCAAAGAGGAGGCAAGGTTTATGAATCATTTCAATTTACCTAAAACTATTCATGTTGTAAGTGTGTCGCTTTTCGTAGCTGCATTATTGAGCACAATGGCCATGGCCCAGTCCGTCAAGGTCGAAGGTCTTATTAAGTCACGAAACGGCGACACCATGATTCTCCAAAGTGCGGACTCTTCAAACCTTGTGGTCCTGCTGACTGACAGCACTCAAGTGGGACAGGTGCAGGGTGTCTTCAAGGCCCGGAGAAAAGAAATGTCGATGGCTGCGCTCATTCCGGGACTGGCCGTGAAAGTGGAAGGAGCCTACAACGATCAAAGCCAGTTGGTAGCGAAGTCTGTCTCCTTTAAAAGCAACGATCTGGAACAAGCTCAAAAAATAGAAGCTGGCTTGCATGAAACCAGGGTACAGGCGCAGCAGAACAAAGCGGAGCTGGAAAAACATAAAGCGGAGCTAGAAAAACAGAATGTAGCTTTGCAACAGCAACAACAGCAGATCGCTGCCAACAAAGCGTCAATTGACGCAGCTATCGCACGTTTCGGCCAATTAGACGATTATTACATCCTTGATGAAGTCACCGTCTACTTTGGCAACGGCAAGGTCAATGTTGATCCCAGCTATCGTCCCCAACTGCTCGCGTTGGCTGAGAAAGCCAAGACCGTTGACGGCTACGTCATCGAGGTCAAAGGTTACGCCTCGTCCGTCGGTAGCGTAGCTTTGAATCAACAACTAAGTGAGGACCGCGCCAACGAGGTGGTCAATATTCTGATTAAGGAAGGGCATATTCCTCTCACCAGGATGCTTGCACCAGGGGCAATGGGCGAAAGCCACAAAGTCGGCAATGACACGACGGCAGAAGGGCAAGCGCAGAATCGCCGCGTAGTCGTGCGTGTTTTGCAGAACAAAGCCATCGCCGGAATCTAGAGAAATTAGCCTTTTGACCGTGATCGCCGCACACCTTTCTTGGCCGACGGATGCTAGGTAGAGTTGCAATCATCGAGCAAGCACGCCACGCCTTCGATCATAATTCCCAGGTTCGTGGCTTCGTCCTCTTCGTGAGTGCGAGTCTAGCGTCGTAATTTCGCAATTGAGAGATGAAGTTGTATTCGCGTGGTTGCCCGCACTAGATGGGGGCGTCGTCGACAGCCTGCATCCACAATGCAATCAAATGTAAGCGTAAGTCGAGTTTTCTAGCCAAGTCCCAACGCTCGCCTGTGTGTTTTGACAGTTTCAAAAAACGTCTCCTGAAAATATATCTTGCTGGCGTTATCGCTCTCTATCCCGGGTAAAGCACGGGAGGAGTTCCGAGAAATCAGATTTGTTCTGAGGAAGCAGTGAAACGCAAAGTGCCATCCACGCCTTTCTCTTATCTCTTTGCTGCTCCGACCTTCTTCCTTTACTTAGCTTTCCTCTACTCATCCTGGTTGGCTGGAGCCCAGCCATCTGCCCCAACTCCCGCTCAACAAGAGGCGACGCTCAACCCCTTGAAGCCCACCCAAATATTGCATATAGATGTAGACTTGGCTCTCGTAAATGTGGTCGTTACGGATCCCTACAATCGCTTGGTTACTGGCCTCGATCCCGAAAATTTCCGCGTCTTCGAGGACAACGTCGAGCAGGAAATCATTAATTTCTCCTCCGAGGACGTCCCCATTTCAATCGGCGTAATCTTTGACTGCAGCGGCAGCATGAGCAATAAACTCGGCAAGGCTCGCGAGGCGGCCATCGAATTCTTCAAGACCGCTAATCCAGAGGATGAGTTTTTCCTGGTTAGCTTCAACGAGCGCACGGAGCTGACGAGTTCGTTTACCAATAGCGTCGAAGACCTGCAAAGTCGCCTAATGCTCACCTCTTCCAAGGGCCGAACCGCTTTGCTCGATGCGATCTATCTGGGTCTCAGCCAAATGAGAGGTGCACACAACACAAAACGTGCCCTGCTCATCTTGTCCGACGGCGGCGACAACCATAGTCGCTACCAAGAAAGTGATATCAAGCGGCTGGTGAAAGAGGCCGATACTCAGCTTTATGCAATAGGCATCTTTGACCCTCTCGGATATCGGAGTCGGACTTTGGAAGAACTCAACGGTCCGTCCCTGCTGGGCGAAATCACGGAGATGACCGGCGGTCGGGTTTTCGCCGCCGAGAACCTCAACGAACTACCCGACATCGCTGTAAAAATCGGCTTGGAGCTTAGAAATCAATACGTCCTGGGATACCGCCCAAGCAACAAAGCACACGATGGGCGCTGGAGAAAAATCAAGATCAAACTTCGTGCTCCCAGGGGGCTTCCTCCACTGACGGTGTACTCCAAAACTGGTTACTACGCCCCTACCCATTAAGGTCCTCCGACGCTGTTGGCACAATAGCATTGTGCTTAGCGCCAATCAGCGGTTCAAACATACGGCTCATGCAGGTGAACAGGTGCAGTGATTCTCCGGAGGCGCAGGTTGATCAATTCCACAAACACTGAGAAGCCCATCGCAAAATAAATGTAGCCTTTCGGTATATGCATGCTGAG
>JAWOLO010000058.1:0-3207 GCA_033853375.1 Terriglobia bacterium | reverse complement strand
ACTCCTCTATTTACAAGGCCCGGCCTGACGTGAAAAGCGTCGTACACGTTCATCCTTTTTGGTGCACGACATTGAGCATAGCAGGGAAGCGGATAGTTCCGGTTGGAACCAGCTATGGACATTATTTCCCGGATGGAGCTTCCATCCTCGATACAGGATTCGGGTGGTTGGTGACGGAAGAGCATGGGGACAAACTCGTCAAGGCATTGGGGTCTGGCAGAGCAGTGGTTCATAAAGGACACGGCGTGGTGGTGGCCGAACGAGGCATTTGCGAAGCGGTTGTAACCACTGTCACGTTGGAGCTACTGGCTAGACAACAGGCCTACGCATCGATGTTGGGATCTCCGCAAGCGTATTCCAAACTAGAGATCGAACAATACGACCACCGCCCCAGTGGAGCTAACATATGGGGAAGCTCCGCTCGCGGCCGATGGCTCTGGTATGAACGTCGCCTTAGGGAAAAGGGACTTGCTTGATTACATCGCTAGAGAACGCAGCATCGAGCGATGTTTCGGAGGCTGGCCGGCTTACCTAAAGCGGGAAAAGTAACCGTCTCTCTGGAGTTCAAGAAGAAGGCTATTGTCGAAAAAATCGCCGGTCTTTGCATTCTTGGCGACTGCGTAGCCCGGTTGTCCCGCGAGGAACCTGAGGATCACGTCGATGCCTTTGTCGTCGGTCAACGGTGGCTGTGAAAACAGCTTCGAGTAGTAATCGTAGCTCCGCCTGGCGATTCGATCATCGCTGATCCGAGCGTATCGCTTGAGGATGGGCAAAGCCTTTTCAGGGTCGGTCTTGATCGTATGAATGGCTTCCACGTACGCCATCAGAAATCGCTTGAGAATGTCTCGGTTACTTCGAAGAAATTCCCTTCGGACCACAAGGTTGGATTGAGGAAACGGGTCCGGCCCTGTAGCAAAATCGGCCAGAACGCTGAGGTTAAGTCTCTCAGCTTCGAAGGTAAACGGCACCGACACCACCGTGGCATCGATGGTGCCCGCCGCCACCGCAGTCAAGCGCGGCTACGAACCGGCGATCGCGAGCAATGTAACGGTCTTGGGATCAATGCCCCATTTTTTCAGCGCGTTTAAGAAGAAAAACTCATTCATTTCTCCGCGACCCACGAGAGCGACGGTCTTGCCCGCCAAATCTTGGGGTTTTTTCACGCTCTTGGGCTGAGCAATCACGCTTACGGCGGCACGATTGATGGACGTTGCGATGATCACAAAGTCAGCGCCGAGAAGGGCGCCTTGAATGGGAGACACCGCAGCGCTCTGAGAGACCTGAGTTGAGTTAGAGAGAAGCGCCGCCATGCTAAGGGAGCCACCGGTTATCCGGACAAGCTCGGAATTGATGCCATGCTTGTTAAATAGTTTCAGCTCGTGTGCAACCCACATAGGCGCCTGATAGCCGGCCTCGCCGCCGTAACTTGCGGTGACTTTTACGGGCACAGCCGCAGGTTCGGATGCAGCAAAAATCCGTGGGGCTCCGGAGAAAATTAATAAAAGCGACGTCCAAAGAACCACAAGACTCATGTTACAGTGTCTGTTCATTCCGCTATCTCTCTCAAACTTAGACTCAGCTGCGTTTCGGTTCGTCTCGACTGACACACGAGTGCCGTGGGTATTGATCGATCGTCTTTCCGCGCAGCTCATCAACATATCTGATAACGTGCTCGGTGCTCATAATCATTCGGCATTGGGTGCGGTTTTAGCTTGCGGATGCGGGAACGGTGATTCGCGATGTCGATCGAAGTTGCGGCGGGCTCCATACTCAATTCCACTCGAGTCTTGTGTCGAACAATTTCGTGACGGGAACGGTATCATAGGGATGCGGGGTCACTCAAGAAAATTCCGCTTCAACTGAAGCTTTCATTTCTAATCGGCTCCAATTGCAGAAATAAGAAAAATCTCCCGATTTTTCTTGGTTCCCTGAATACAACCTTGCGCTGGCCGCGTAGGGGCACGGATGCTCCTTGGCATGTCATTTGCCTGAGAAAGTCAACTTGACGTTTTCGAAACTGTGGCGCAATTCCGTTTCAGATCTAATCTCAACTGCTGCGAAGCGTCATAGGCTACAGGGAAGAATAGGCGAAGATAACTTCAGGGACCACGGTCAGAGCTCTATCCGGCCGAAGGAGATTAAAAGTGGTCACACCTATAGAGAAACAGGACGAGTGGATTCACAGCGTCTGTGACATGTGTTTTGCTGCCTGTGGGCTACTTGCGCACGTTAAGGACGGCGTCTTGGTGAAGTTAGAGGGGGATCCGAACTGTCCTGCGAGTGAGGGGCATCTTTGTGCCAAGGGTCAAGCGGGTCTCATAGGTGTTTACGATCCGTCCAGAGTGAAAGCTCCACTGAAGCGCACCAATCCCGAGAAGGGAATAGGTGTAGATCCGAAGTGGCAGGAGATCTCGTGGGATGAGGCTTTGGATCTGCTGGTGCAGAAGCTCAAGAAGGTCCGCGATGAGGATCCGCGCAAACTCGTGATCGCCAGTTTCGATCTGGTCGCGCTCGCGAGTTTTACTCCTCCTTGGGGCATGGCGTTTGGCACTCCGAACGTGGTTTGGACCGGCTACTACTGCGGCAACTATCTTCACTCCTCGATGTATCTCACCAATGGTTCGTTTCACTCGGACTTTGATCTCGATTACTGCAACTACGCTATCCTGCTTGGTAACCAGCAGGGCTTTATGGGCGGGCTGAATGCCAATGTGACATCGCGGAAGACGGCCGCGGCGCGCAAGCGGGGCATGCGGGTCGTGGTTGTGGATCCGGTCGGGACCAACGCCGCCGCGAAGGCGGACGAGTGGGTTCCGATCCGTCCGGGAACAGACGGGGCATTCATCTTAAGTCTGATCCATGTGTTACTGAACGAACTGAATTGCTACGACCGGGAGTTTTTGAGCGGTCGGACCAATGCGGCTTATCTGGTGGGGAAGGAAGGCCATTACCTTAAAGAGGGTGCCAACGGCAAGCCTCTAATTTGGGATCGTCGAAATGAAGGAGCGGTAGCATTTGACCAGAGCGATGTCGATCCCGCGCTCGAGGGTTGGTTTGAAGTTGCGGGCGAAAAGTGTCAGCCGGCGTTTCAGGCTCTAAGAGAGCACGTTAAACAGTATACGCCGGAGCAGGTAGCGCCGATTACTACAATTTCCGCCGACACTATACGGCGGATTGCGAAGGAGTTTGGTGAGGCGGCAAGAATAG
>JAWOLO010000057.1:0-6493 GCA_033853375.1 Terriglobia bacterium | reverse complement strand
GATCCTGTGGATCGATCCAAATGCGCCTCGCGAATGTCCACCCAGCCCCAACTCGTCCAGCAAGAGCGCCGCTTTTATTTCATCGGCCGCGCCGACCGTCGCGTCATCTTTTCTATCCTCGCCGATTCCCTCGACGAAGCGCGCCAAAAATTCCGCGCATCCGGCCGATCCGACTCCGACGCCCTCTTCATCATCAAAACCGAAACCTCCATTTACCTCGCCTGAATTGCGAAAGATTTTCGTGTAGCGCCGCCCTTCAGGGGGCACCTTTCTTTGCATCCGCTGTCGTGATCTAATCCCGGCATGGATTTGAACCTACCTAGAAGTGGGCTCGACCGTTACAAAAGCGCTTCGCAACGAGCACGCATCGGCACCGAGGCGTGGGGAGCCTCAAACTTCTTCTGTCCCGCCTGCGATTCACCGCGCCTGGACTCTGCTCCGCAGGGCACCGCTGCGGTCGATTATTTTTGCCCGTCGTGCGAGTCTCCCTTTCAGCTAAAAAGCCAATCTAGACCAATCGGCTCCCGAATCGTCGACGCCGCTTACTCAGAAATGAAAAAAGCCATCCTCGAAGACCGCACGCCCAATCTCTATGTTCTGCACTACGACTTTACCCGATGGGCCGTTCAAACGGTCATTCTCATTCCCCATTTTGCCTTTGCGCTTTCCGCTGTCGAACGGCGCAAGCCGTTGGCCGCCACGGCGCGCCGCGCGGGCTGGGTGGGCTGCAACATCGTGCTCGACAAGATTCCCATGCATGCTCAGATTCCGGTCATCGAGGAAGGAAACGTCCGGCCTAAGCAGGCTGTCCGTGAGGCTTATCAGCGGCTTCGTCCGTTGGAGAAATTACACGTAGAAAAGCGCGGTTGGACGCTCGACGTTTTGCAGGTGGTGCTCGCGTTGGTGGAGGAACGAGAACAAAAGGGACGCGCTAAAGCGACGCCCCTACACAGAGAATTCTCTCTTCAGGAGGTCTACGCCCACGCCGATGCTCTGGCCAAACTGCATCCGGCGAACCGCAACATCCAACCGAAAATCAGGCAACAGCTTCAAGTGCTGCGCGATATGGGGCTGGTGGAATTTCTCGGCTCAGGTTCCTACTGCTTAGCCTGAAACACCGCACAGGCCCTTCGAAACTCAGGGCAAGCAAGAATGCCTGTGCCACTCTACAGACGAAAATTCGGCAACAGCTTCAAGTCTTGAGAGACGTCAACCTCATTTCCTTCCTCGGCTCCGGCTCGTACCGGGTGCGGTGAACTGGAAAATGGAAAATCGAAACTCGAAATTGGAGCCAGCCTGCGCCAGGCAGGACGTGCACAGGCCCTTCGAAACTCAGGGCAAGCAAGGATGCCTGTGCTACAGCGGCTTCTATCGGCTGCGCTGAATGGGAAAATCGCTCCTAGAGTGGCGAGTGACGAGTGGCGAGTGGCGAGAAAGAACTCTGGTAGCGACCAGATGGAGAATCGAAATTAGAAATTCGAAATTGGAAAATCGCAAGCAAGAGCGCCGGGCTAAAGCCCGGCTTCTACAGGACGGCGAGTGCGAAAATCGAAATTGGAGGAGGTTCGGCTAGAACTCGTCTGGCCACTTCCTGGCTTCATGCATCACTGCGAGGATCCACACTTCGTTCTTTTCGATTCTGTATGCGACGATAAAGGGCGCGCCTTGAATCACGAGCTCACGCGTTCCCTCTACACGGCCGGCGCGTCCCGCAAGGGGATGGCTTCCAAGAAGTTGAGTGTTTTCCCAAATCTGATCTGCAATCTTCGCAGCCGCAGAGCGGTCCTCTTCGGCGATATATTCGTAGATGCCAACGAATTGTTCCCTGGCTGGGGTCGTCCAACGTACGCGCATCGCGGGGACGTTATTTCCCTCGACGCATTCTCGCAATCAGTTTTTTCATCTCCGCGTCGGGCACGAAGTCCCCTGCTTGCGCCGCGCGCAGCCCTTTTTTAATCAGCTTGATGTGATACTCGTTCAGCTCCAGGTAGCGCTCGACCGCCTCATTCAGCAGGTAGGACCGGTCCCGGTCCATAGTCTCGGCCAGCGCGTCCAGCGTGTCCACCGCTTCCGAACTTATCCGAAAACTGACAGTCTTCAAAGCGTTCATAATACGCCATAATACACTGTCATAGGCGACGCTACAAGCATTTTCGCCTACTGGCTTAACGGAAGGACGCCGGACTTCTTTTTCTCTTCGACGTTTTTCAGCCACGCCTGATGTTCCGCGTCGCTCCAGTGGTGGATGTCGATGATGTAGCCGTCGGGGTCGCGCAGCGACATCGAGCCGCTGGGCATGTATCCGGGGCGGGTAATCGGCGGCGCAGCAATCCCGTTGGCGAGCAGGTGCTCGCGGAGCGCGGGCAAGTCCGGCGTGTACATGGCCGTGAGCAGGGCATGCCTGGTGGGATCAAAGGGCTCCTCCGCCAACAGGAACATCACTGCGCCGCCCTCGCAATGCATGCGCGCCCAGCCGGGACACTCGGGCGGGCCCTCCAGGTCAATGAGCTCGAATCCCAGCAATTCGTAGAAGCGAATCGAGCGCCGCACATCCATGACGTGCAGCAGCGGCGTGAAATATCCGGCTTTTGGCACCATGGCCGCGATTGTACTCTCAGGCTGGCAACTCGCCAAAGCGGGCGGCTGTGGCACAGCCATTCCTGGGTGTGCAGCAAGCATCTGCAGGAAAGAACGAACGAAAAAAATCAGGCGGGCGCAGCTTGGAACATTCGCTCCGAGGCACGCCCGCCGTTGTTGCTAGTGTGCTGTCCCATAAAAACTTGAGACCCTGCGGGCGGGGCAAGCCCCGCCCCTACAACGTGTTACGCGAGGCGAATTCTCACAGTTATTTCTGGTACGCGACACTAGTTGGGTTGTTTGGTGTGGTCAAAGCTGGCTGCTGTTCGTCTTTCGCTCAGAAGCGAAGACGCTTAGGAGCGAAGGAAGAGCTCAGCAGGTCAGCTTTTCGCGTTGATGGTTGCCGGCTTAGCCAGCCGGAACGTGAGCGGCGTCTCCGGACGAAGCTTTTCGTTGCGCTTCGCGGTGACGAGCGCCACGGTGGTCCCGGCAGCTGCGCCGACGGGTCCGCCGATGGCCGCGCCCATTCCGCCTCCGGCCAAGGCGCCAATCAAGACGCCTCCGCCGGCCCCGCCGCCGATCCACAGCAGGTGGTGCTTCAACTGGCTATGGCCAACTTCACGGGAAGAGAAGGTGTGGACAGGATAGTTCTGCCCGTCCACGTCCACCGATTGCAGAGCGAGCAGCAATCGCGGACGCCCCTTGAATCGTCCCGCTTCTTTGGCCTGCACCACCACTCCTTCGGCGTGAGCGCCTTTGGGGATGACCGTTTTGCCTTCGATCACCACCGGCTTCGAGATGGTGGCACGAAAATGGTGCCCCGGTCTCGTATTGGTGGACACGGCCTGGTCCAGAACCACGTGGATTTTCGTGTGCTCCGGGACCGTGACGGGGTCGCTGCCCCACTTGGCAACAGCGCTACTTGCAAGCGTCGCTGCCAGCAGAACAGCTCCTCCCGCGATGATGAGGTAGTGCCGTTTACTCAAGCGCATGTTCTTCAGCTTGTTTCTGTCGAAGTGCAGCTTGCGCAAACGTTGTTTGGTCAAGCCCAGTTTGGTCCAAACCATAGTTACCCTCCCGCCTTTTTGTGGCACAGGGCGGGCCTGCTGCCGTGCTTGTAAACGGCTGAAAATAAAATGGATGCTTTTTTGCCAAGGATTTGCAAAGGCAATACTTGCAAGTGGGGTGAAAATTTGGAGTACTGTAAGTACCAAAGGCGTGCAGGCAGAAAAAGACGCGCGAGAACAATTTCGTCGATCATAGCAGGCGAATCTCGCGCACCGAGGAGGCAGCTGCGCATGAACACTGGGCTGCATCTCACTTGGTTTCCGCGACGCGTTGTGTTTTCCTAGAGAGGACGACATGAAGTCGCAGAAACACAATTTTGCTGCCGCGTTGCTGCTGCTTTGCTTGCTGGCCGCTCCGGCGTTTGCCCAGCAGCCCACCATCCGGTTTGTGCGCAATCCGGATCCTGCGCCAGACTTCAAGCTCGACACGCTCGACGGGAAACCGCTTAGCCTGGCGGAATACAAAAACAAAGTGGTGCTGCTGAATTTCTGGGCTACGTGGTGCGGACCCTGCCGCGCGGAAATTCCCGACCTCGTCGAACTGCAAAACAAATATAAGGACCAGCTTCAGATCATCGGCTTGGTTGTGGATGATGACGACGAGGAGGCCATCAGGAAATTTGTCGAGAAATATGACATCAATTATCCCGTCGCGATCGCCAGTGATGAGTTGCGGTCAAACTACGGCGGAATCCCCGCGCTTCCCACTTCCTTTTTGCTCGACGAGCAAGGCCGCGTGGTGCAAAAGCATGAAGGCTTGCGCGATCCCGTTCTGTATGAAGTGGAGATTCGCTCGTTGCTCGGTTTGCCGATTGGCAATGTGAGAGTGGACACCTTCGACGACACGGGCCAGATTTTCCTGAAGCATGCCGACCGCGCCACGCAACTTCCCGGCGTCGACTTGTCGAAGCTAACCCCGGAGCAAAAAACGATCGCGCTTCACAAATTCAATGCGGAATCCTGCACGTGCGGCTGCCAATACACATTGGCGCAGTGCCGCATCTGGGATCGCAACTGCGGCGTCAGCAAAGCCGCCACCGAGAAAATCATCGACACGCTGCTTGGGCCTCCTCACAAGCCCACTTTGCCAGCCGCGCACGGGAAATCTGCATCACCGGCGAATTCGGCCGCACCTGCGAAATCCACATTGCCTGCAACTCCGCCTGTTTCGGCGCCATCCGCGCCAACATCTTCCTCGCCGGAAAAGCCAGCCGCTCAAGAAAAACCGTAAGCCTTTCTCTCAACTCCAAAGTCAGTCTGTCAGGCCGACGCACAAATATCCGTTGATCGCTTGCCGGAAAGCAAATTGGGTATTACACTCGCGCGACCTGGCACAGGAATGCTTCGCGCAATCACACTGGATTGCATCAAGGAGGAATCATGGACCGGCGAATCAGCTTTGTAGCAATAGCGCTAGCAGCGGGAGGAGTTTTAGCGGCGAGCGGAACATCATCGCAGGTGACGATTCAACCGACAAGGAAGGTCATCAAACTGGCTGGCGGACCGGTCTCCGCGCCATTTAGTGACGCGATCCTGTCCGGGAACACGCTTTACCTTGCGGGGCGGATTGGGATTGATCCGAAAACTGGCAAAGTTCCGGAAAAAGTGGAAGACGAGATCAAGATCTTGCTTGATGGCGAGAAAGAGGTATTGGCGCAGGCGGGGATGACCATGGACGACCTCGTTTATGTGCAAATTGCGTGCTCGGACTTGTCGCTGTTCCAGAAGTTCAATCCCATTTACGCGAGCTATTTCACGACGAAGGATTATCCGGCGCGGGAGTTCATTGGCGCGGGGTCGCTATTGGCGGGCGGCCATTTCGAACTGATGGCCATTGCGGTAAAGCGCTAGCGTGACGCAAGCGTTTGGCGAGTTCCTAACGGGCGGAGAAATCCCGGACCCTGCAGTGCATTTACGGCCTCCAAAAGAAAGACTTGACAGAGCGAACTTGCAAGAATAAGATTAACATTGTTAAGTAAATGATGGGATTGTTTCATGGGTGTGAAAGAGCGCAGAGCACGGCAAAAGAAGTACTTGCGGCAGGAGATCCTGGACGCCGCCACAGAGCTATTTGTGCGCGAGGGGTACGAAAACGTATCGATGCGGCGGATTGCGGACAAGATCGAATACTCGCCGACAACGATTTATATCTATTTCAAGGACAAGGCCGACTTGCTCGAGCAGGTGTGCAAGGAAACATTTGCCCGGCTGGTGCAGAAGCTGAGCAAAATCATGGAGCAGCCAGGGGAGCCCGTGGAACGCTTGAAGCGCGGGCTGATTGCGTATATCGAGTTTGGGCTCGAAAACCCGCACCAATACAGGACTACTTTTATGATGCCCATTCCGGAAGGATTTGACCATGAGAAGTATCATCAGGCAGACTCGCCAGGGATGCAGGCGTTTTCGTTCTTGACGCGCGGGCTGACGGAATGCATCAAGGCGGGGAAAATGCGGGCGATGAACGTGGAATTGGCAGCGCAGACGCTTTGGGCGGGAATCCATGGGGTTACGTCGCTATTGATCACGCATACCACGTTCCCGTGGGCGGGGCGGGAGAAAGTGATTCATTTCACGGTAGATACACTGGTGGCAGGGCTGGCGGGATAGATCGGAAAATTTTTTTTTGCAACGTGAGTTAACAGTGTTCATCTAACGAGCGATGTTACTTTTTTTCGGTTTAGGCGTATCGAGGATAGGAGCAAACGCGATGGGGCTACTGGCGAGGCGGAATTTATTTCATGACCGAGTACGGTTCGCAGTGACGCTGACGGGCATCGTGTTTGCGCTGGTGCTGATCACCATTCAATTCGGCTTGTTCCTCGGATTCGCGACGACCACTTCCAACAACA
>JAWOLO010000056.1:0-11851 GCA_033853375.1 Terriglobia bacterium | reverse complement strand
GAGCTTTCTTTCGGCAATTCCCGACCCATTACTTCGACCACGCCTGCAATTCCTGCCAGCGGGTTTCGAATCTCGTGAGCCAGTCCGGCGGCGAGTTCCCCAATCGTAGCCAAATGTTCCGCGCGCGCCATTTCGAATTGGTGCAGCCGCTCGATTTCCGCGCGATTCTCCGCCAACTGCTCAATCATTTCATTGAACTGGCGCCCCAGTTGACCGACGTCATCGTTGCGTTTCGAGAATTCGACTCTCGCGCTCAGATCGCCTTCGCGCACTTGCCGGATGATCTTCTTCAATTCGTTTAACGGACGTTCGATCAATACCAGCAGCGCTGACAAAGTCACGAAACAGATTGCCACGGCTCCCGCCGCCGCCACGACCACGATCCAGTGGCCGCTGGGGATGTCGAGCGCCACAACGATTGCTTCGAACGCAATCAAGCCCAGCAGCAACACCCCGATCAGCGGAGTGATGGCCTTCCATTGCCAACGCGGCAATCTACCTTTGTGGACCAGTTGGGTTTCGTGCACGCCTGTATCCTAGTCCAGTTTCGCCGCGCCCCCAAGAACCTTTGGTGAGAGACGTATTCTGGCCTGTCCATCAAACGGCGCTACACAGAGCAAGGCCAATTTCGAACTTCGTTGCAATTACAGATTGGTTTACGACTCTAGGAAGGAGCGCTTCGCCGGTTCTGAAAGCCTTCAGCTGTGTTTCAACAGCAGCCGTAGATGTTTGAGGGCGCGCTCGGCATCATCGCGGAAACGGGACGCATCCAGCCGGAAGGACCGCATCCAGCCCCTGAACTTGCCACCGAACGGGTCACGCAGGATTTGCTGGGCTTCCGAGACCGCACCGGCGGTCTGGGCGACCGTAGAAGCGAGCCACAAAACCACCGCTTGAACCAGCGGCAGGGCGCGATGGCCGGCGCGAGATCCCTGCTTCACCGTCCAAGTCGCAAGATACACCACCGCTCTTGCGTAGAGCATCCAGATTCCGACGGCGAGGCACGCCAAAAGCAGGAGAACCAGAAACACCATCGCGAACAAAAGGAATGCAAAAAACAGTTCTTGGAAGAAAAAAGATTGGAACGCGAGGACGGTGACCGGGAGCCCGCACAACGCTATCAGCATACGCCGCTTAGCCTGTGCCGTCATTGCTCATTGTCCCTCCGCCTCTCCTGTTTCTTAGATGCAGCCAACGCGGTTTCAGTAGCCGCCCGGTAATTTACCCGAGATTTATCCAAAAGGCCACCTTAGCCTGAATTCCAAAGCGACAAGATGCCACCCTAAAGGGCGGTGCTACGAAAACCGCGCCGGGCAACATTCATGCCGCTTTGCCTGATGATTAGAAGGCAACGCGGCACCCAGGCCCGCGGCGTGGGCACGGCATGCCGTACTCCTACGCATGAAAAAACGGCGTCAAGACGCCACGGTCCAAACGGAGATGCCGCCCTAGAGGGCGACGCTACGTTTGATTCAGCACAACAGATCCCATAATCTTGTTTAATCCTGCCGATCATCGCCTAGAATCTTCCAGGTCCTTAGAATCCTCCAGGGTTTACGGCACCACGCATCACGAAAGTATTACGGCCCCTTTTTGGGGAGGCTTGCGTGAGTTCGAACGAGAGTTTTGATCTGGTTGTGATTGGCTGCGGTCCCGCCGGAGAAAAAGCTGGCCCGCAGGCCGCTTATTTCGGCAAGCGCGTCGCAATTATCGAGCGCGCGCCGCATTTGGGCGGTAGTTGCATCAACACAGGTACAGTTCCCAGCAAGACGTTGCGGGAGTCGGCGCTCTATTTTTCCGGACTCAAGCAACGCGGCCTTTATGGCATCGATTATTCGCTAAAAGAAAACCTTACTGTCTACGATTTCATGCATCACGAACGCGAAGTCGTGCGAGCTCTCTATGAAAACAATGCCCGCGGGCACATTACCGGCGATACCGGGGGAATGCTCAAGCTCATCTTCGCGCGCGCGGACAAAAAGCTTCTTGGCGTAAGCATGATCAGCGAAAACGCCACCGAACTCATTCACATCGGCCCGACGGTTTTGGATAAGGGGCTGACAATCGACGAATTCATCGAACAGGTTTTCAATTATCCAACGCTCAGCGAAGCGTATAAGTATGCTGCTTATGACGGGCTGGGCAATCTCGCAGGCCATAAATTGCGGGAGGGTTGATAAAAAAAGCGGCAGCTGGGCTGCCGCACTCCAAAATGACGACACCCCATGACCGTGCTTATCCCTAAGTCGGCTTCGGCAAGACTTTGTTTCTTGCTGCTTATCGCTGTCGCTATCTTTTCCGTTTTTGTCGCGCAAGGCCGAGACCTCCCTATTCCTGACAAAGCTGAAAAGAGTTACTTAGGTTTCGACCGCAACATTTATCCCGGCGATGACGCCCTGCCCATTCTGCGAAAAACGTTTTCGTTCTCAAGCTATTGGCTCAGCCCTCCGCCCGGCGAGAAAACCAACACCTGGAGCGGAAAGCGCGAACTTCTTCGCTCACAAGGCTTCGGTTTTCTGATTCTCTATAACGGCCCCGATAGCAGTGAACTCAAGACAGAAGCTGCAGCAAAAGCAAGAGGCGTTCGTGAAGGAGAAGAGGCTGCGGCCTCGGCGAAAGCCGAGGGCTTTCCCGCAGGAACAATCATCTTCTTGGACATTGAAGAGGGCGGGCGACTGCCGGACACGTACCACACCTACCTGGCGACATGGTCGGAAGTGCTCAAGCGCGCGGGATATCGGCCAGGTGCCTATTGCTCGGGCATGCCCGTCAAAGAAGATCGGAACACTACCATCACCACGGCGCGCGATATCCATAACCACGCCGCATCACGCGATTTCGCCATCTGGGCCTATAACGACGCCTGTCCGCCTTCTCCCGGATGCATTTTTCCGCAAGAGCCGCCCTCTCCCGCGAAAAGCAGAATTCTTTACGCCGCGGTATGGCAATTCGCGCAGTCTCCGCGGCGCAAAGAATTTACTTCGCGATGCGCCCGGACGTATTTTCGCGACGGAAACTGCTATGCGCCCGGCGATAGCAAGCATGCCTGGTTTCTCGATGTGAACTCTGCCACTTCTCCCGACCCCTCTGGAGGAGCGAAATAGGGGCCGCTCAATTGACGTTCTGAGTTTGAAGAAAGATTTCTCCACTTCGGGACGGCCAAGAAGGCCGTCCCTCCGGTCGAAATGACAACCACGTGGGCTGGGCCCTCCGTGTCAGTCTCAGTCTCTCTACGCTACTTCAAATTTGGCCTAAGCCGCCGTCGACGTTGATTTCTTCGCCGGTGATGTACGACGCGTCTTGCGAGGCCAGAAATGCAACCACACCCGCGACTTCTTCCGGCTGTCCAAACCGCTTCATGGGCACCTTTCCAACAATGTCCTTGGCAAATTCATCCACGGCTTCCTTGGGAAGTCCGGTTCTTCCAAAGATGGGGGTGACAATTGGCCCTGGCGCTACGGAGTTGACGCGGATCCCGCGGCCCACGAGTTCCGCCGCTGCGGTTCTGGCCAAGGAACGCAAAGCGGCTTTGGTAGCGGCATACGCGCTCGCTCCCGCTGTGCCTTTTTGGTCGGCAACGCTGGTATTCAGAATGATCGATGCGCCATCATTCAAGAAGGGAATGGCCTTCTGCACCGTGAAGTACGCTCCCTTGATGTTGGTGTCGAACTGTTCGTCGAACAGGTTTTCGGGTGTTTCGGCGAGCGGAGCGAATTTTGCGACGCCAGCGTTCACGAACAAAACATCAATCTTGCCCAACTTCTTCGAAACTTCGGAATACAGCTTGTCCACTTCCGAGAGCTTGGATACGTCAGCCTGGACCGCTACAACACCATTGCTAATGGTCTTCACGGCTTCGTCCAGCGTTTTCTTGTTTCGGCCCGAGATGGCCACGTGCGCGCCCTCTTCCTGCAGTCGCTTTGCGGCGGCCAAGCCGATGCCGCTGTTCCCGCCCGTTACTACGGCTACTTTCCCTTCCAGTCTTTTTGTGCTGCTCATTTTGGTCTCCGTTGCTCCTTTGGATTTGTTCGAAGGCCCTTTCTCCGCACGGTTAGGCACCTGGCCTTCACGATTTCGATACTTAGATGAGTATCGAAGTATCTGGTTACAAGCCTTTTGGCCTTTTTTCAGGACGAAGCATCTGATCCACTGGTGGAAGAGGCCGCGATCCGCTAGACTCCAGGCAGCCTGTGGATTGTGGCTCCAATGAACCGTTTGCAAATCGAGAAAATCTCCAAGGCGCTAGCCGACGAGACCCGCCTGCGCATCTTTGAGGCCATCTCGCGAACAGAGCACATGAATTGCGGGGAAATCGTCTCGATGCGCGGGGTTACACCGGCAACGGTTTCGCACCATCTGAAAATCTTGAGCGAAGCGGGATTGATCACCTGCCGGCGCGAAGGACAGTTTGTCTACAGTGAAGCGGTGCCGGAAACGGTGGCAGAATTCACGCGCGCACTTGCGAAGATTGCGCGAAGGAAGAAATCGTCACGGCGGCGCTGACCATGTTTTGCTAATGGGACACCTGCAGGGGCTGAACAGCGGGAGTTCGAGGAGGAGAACTCAGCGGGTTAGTCCCGACGCAGCATCACACCAGCAGAAACGCCAGTACGCCAGCAACTCCAAGTGCCAAAAAGACGCCAAACACGAGCACTCTTTTTCGCGAGCGAAGCGCCTGCAGCGCATCCACCGGCTTGCGCAATTTATGAATGACAGCCATCGCGAGATTCTCTGTTGGTAACACACTGGTTCGGGGCCGCTCAACGAATTTGCCCGCCTTTGGCGGCGTATCGGTGAATGGGCAGACGTTTTTCCGGCTTGTTATTGAATAGCTTCAGCCAAGCAGGAAAGAAGTTGCTCGGCTGTGTTCGGTACAATTAGCTGCAACGCGAGATTCCTGCGTTGTGAGACCCATTCAGGCGGAAGAATGATTGGTCCTTTTCTGCGACTATTGTGGCGCGCGGGCCTAAACTCTGTACCTCCGCAAGGGCCAACTCTACACAGTAACCGACGAACCCGCCGACCGGCGCGAGGCCATGCGGCTCGTTCCGGAGGGATCTTGGCCCAAGCGTCTATAAGCTTGGCTTTTGTGCACAGAGGCATTTCCGCATATCTGGGCTGGTAATGCCCTCCGAGTAGCAGCATCTTCTCTTTCTCTTCGTCTTGGCTATCCCTTTCTGACTAGCGAATTTGTACACTGTCCTGCCATTTTGTACACGCATCCCCTTTCTTTCTAACCTCTTATCGGGCCTCCGCATCTAAACCAGAGCATAATGAATCGTTCACGTTTTAATCGCATCGCACCCATCAAAATAATTCGTGAGGGGTTCTGGGGACAACGCAGCTAAGGTGTCGTTAGGGGTGCAACTTCCCGGAGCCAGCCCGAAAGAGAAGAGAAGATAAAGGAGTACCAGTACATGGTGAAACACTACTTGCTGGCCAGCGACTTCGACCAGACACTCAGCTTTAACGATTCTGGGGTCGTTCTGAGCGAGCTCATCGGTTTTCACGGGTTTCACGACAAGGTCAAAGGCTTGGCGGAGATTAACCTCGTGCAACAAGGCGCCGAATTAAGCTATCTGATTCTGCATGACCCGGATTTTCGCCGAGTCCGGCGCGAGCATCTCGTCGAGACCGGCAAGCGCATTCGTTTGAAGCACGACGTGGCGCTGTTCGCGCGCGCGCTCGATACGCTGGGCGAAGGCTACAAATTCCATTTCAATGTGATTTCGGCGGCACCGCAGGAGATCATTCAATCCGCGCTCGAAGGCATCGTTCCGCCGGATCATATTTTCGGCACGCGCTTCCGCTACAACGAAGCGGGAGAAGTGGCCTCTATCATTCGCGCTTCAGCCGGCTGGGGCAAAATTACAGTTCTTGAAGAACTTCGCGCGAGCCTCGGCATCAGCCACGACCAAATTATTTACATGGGCGATGGCAGCTCCGATTTGCCGGTGATGATGCACGTCAATCAATACGACGGGTTGACCATCGCGGTCAGCGAAGCGAAGTTCATCACGCGCGTCGCCAAGCGCACCGTGCTGAGCGACAACGCCATGAGCGTGCTCGTTCCAGTGATGGAAAAAGTCATGAATTGGGACTCGGCCAAAATCCGCAAGTTCTTTGCTTCTCACGGGCTTACTTTGCTTGAGTGGGAAAAAGTACGCACCGACATGCTCACGATTCAGGAATCGGCGGAGCCGATGGCGGCTGCTCCGGCATCATAAGGCAATACGTAGGCGTTCTCATAAAATCAAATTCAGTTTGTTCCAGAGCAGCAAAGGGACTTCAGTCTGCCCTTTCTTTTTGAATGCATTCGTGCGGAAAAACGAATCCTTCTTCAAGCCCTTCCTAAATCTCCCGGCAAAGTGGATAATTCTCTGTTTCTCATCTCACAAAAAAGCGAGCTATTCATCCATGGCAAATGTCAAGACCAAGAAGGGGGTTATCGGCATCCTCACCGGCGGCGGTGACGTTCCCGGGCTCAACCCCGCTATTCGGGCCGTAACTTTTCGCGCGCTTCGCGAAGGTTACGATGTTATCGGCATTCGACGCGGCTGGGCCGGCCTCGTCGACATGGTTCGCGACAAGAATTACGATAATTCCGACAATTTTCAGCTACTCACGGAAGAGATCGTCAACCGCGCGGGACGCACCGGCGGCACCTTTCTCCATTCCTCGCGGACGAATCCGAGCCGCGTCAGCAAATCAGGCGTCCCAGAACACCTCAGAGGTACGTTTACCTCCGACAAAAACGATCTCACTCCTGAAGTTCTGAAAAACTTGGATTGGTTAGGCATCGAATATCTGATTCCGATCGGTGGCGACGACACCCTCAGCTACGCCGTGCGTCTCTACCAAGAAGGCTTCAAGGTGGTCGGCATTCCCAAGACCATGGACAACGACGTTCCCGGCACGGACTATTGCATCGGCTTCAGCACGTGCATCACCCGCACCATTCAGCTCGCCAACGATCTACGCACATCCGCGGGCTCGCACGAACGCTTCATGGTGCTCGAGGTTTTCGGCCGCTATGCCGGGTTCACGGCCATGCTTCCCACCATGGCCGGCGCCGCCAACCGCTGCGTCATCCCGGAACACAAATTCAACATCGAGCAGCTCTGTGAGCTGCTGAGCGCGGATCGCACACATAATCCCAGTCACTACGCGACCGTTTTGGTTTCCGAAGGCGCAATGTTCGAAGGCGGCGAAATGGTCTTCCAAAAAGAAGCCGCCGACGCGTTTGGCCACAAAAAGCTGGGTGGCATCGGCGATCTAGTGTCCGAAGAGCTCACGGAGCTCTCTCCGAAATATAACAAGGGCAAGAAAATCGAGGTCATCAACCAAAAACTGGGTTACTTGGTGCGGTGTGGCGAGCCCGACGCCATTGACTCCATCGTTCCCATGGCCTTCGGCAACCTTGCCCTCGATCTGATATTGAACAAAATTCACGGCCGCCTGGTCGTTCTGAAAAGCGGGCGCTACGACAATATGCCCATTGACACGGTCACCGCCTCGAAAAAAGTGGTCAACGTCAAGGAGCACTACAACACTCAGCGCCTTCGCCCGCATTACGCCAGCTTCGAGATGAAGCCGCTGTTCATCATGACCAGTGAACAGGGTTAGTTTGGCCGCGCGATGTAATAGATCCTTGCAGATTTTTCTTGTTCACCGCATCGCGCCCTTGCCATCGCCACGTGGATAGATATGATGATTCCCGCAATTCCGACCTAAAGTCGTCGAGGGGGCCTTATCCACGTTCTCGGGATTGACGTTGGCACCGGCGGCACTCGCGCGATCATCATCGATCAAAACGGCCGTCTCCTATCTTCGGCCACTGAAGAACATCAGCCGTTCGCGTCGCCTCAGATTGGCTGGGCCGAGCAACAGCCTGAAGATTGGTGGCGCGCCACTTGCCTCGCCGTGCGCAAAGCGCTGTCCGGCGCGAATCTCACGGGCAAAGACATCGCGTGCGTCGGCTTTTCCGGGCAAATGCACGGCGCGGTCCTTCTCGATGAAAAGGGCAACGTCGTTCGCCCCGCGCTGATCTGGTGCGATGTCCGCACCGAAAAGCAATGCCGGGACCTGACGCGGGCCCTCGGTTTGCAGCGCTTGATTCAACTCACGTGCAACCCGGCTCTCCCTAATTTCACTCTCACGAAAGTTCTTTGGATTCGCGAAAACGAACCTGAAAACTGGAACCGCGTGCGGCACCTTCTGCTTCCCAAGGATTACGTCCGCTTCCGCCTCACGGGCGAGCGTGCTACGGACATGGCCGACGCTTCGGGCACTTTGCTCCTCGACGTGTCTCGCCGCCGCTGGTCCTCTGAAATGCTTGAGGCCGCAGCGCTCGAGAAAAGCCTTCTCCCTGCGGTCCACGAGTCTCCCGACGTTTGCGCGAAAGCTTCCGCGGAAGGCGCAGCAGCTTGTGGGTTGGCCGCAGGCACTCCTGTGGTTGCCGGCGCAGGCGATCAAGCTGCTGGCGCGGTTGGCATGGGCATTGTTTCTCCCGGCACTGTCAGCGCCACCATCGGCACGTCTGGAGTGGTCTTTGCCGCCACGGATCGTCCTGCGCTCGATTCCCGCGGGCGTGTGCACACATTTTGTCACGCCGTTCCCGGCCGCTGGCACGTAATGGGCGTCACGCAGGCGGCTGGGCTTTCCTTGCGATGGTTCCGCGATACGCTCACCGTCAACTCGTCGGGCCTGGCAGAATCCTACGATCACCTCACGGCCGAAGCGGCGAAAGTTCCTCCAGGTTCCGACGGCCTGCTCTGGACTCCCTACCTTATGGGCGAGCGCACGCCGCATCTCGACGGCAGCGCTCGCGGCGCGCTTGTCGGCCTCACCGCGTCGCACACGCGAGGGCACATCGTTCGCGCCATTCTAGAAGGCGTTGCCTTCAGCTTGCGCGACACTTTCACGCTATTCAATGAGATGAGCGTTCCCGTCCAAAGCATCCGCCTTGGTGGCGGCGGCGCGCGCTCGCCGCTCTGGCGACAAATTCAAGCCGATGTTTACGGCCATACGGTCGAAATCGTTGAGGCGGAAGAAGGCGCCGCCTACGGCGCTGCGCTTCTCGCCGCCGTTGGTGCTGGGGTGTGGACTTCCGTGGATGCCGCTTGCGCTGCCTCTGTGCGCGTCGCCTCGCGCATTGATCCGCAACCCGCTGCCGTTTCCACACTCAGAGCTAGCTACGCGGCCTTCCGTCGCATTTACCCCGCGACGCGGCAAATTCTCAAAGAGTTTTAGTGCCAGGGGCAGCTCTTCGAGTTCGCAAATCTTCTTATCGCCCGGTCGCCCCATTCGCAAGAAGTTGTAATCGTCGTCACCAGAGGGTGTGACCGAAATTACTGGCGCTCTCCCTGCCTCGAACTAGCCTTTTGTACGTACGGCTGAGAATCCGTTAAGCGAGTTCTTCCCGTTCGAATGTATTTCAAGAGGGAGAGTCATGAAAAAGATGAATGTTTACCTAGCACTGGTCCTTGCCGGCGGCGTGATGTTTTTTGCTGGACGCCTGACCGCGCGCAGCGGCAGCCTAAGCCAGAAAACGCAGGACAATTTGTCAACCGCCATGCACGGCGAGGCCTTCGCCTATGCGAAATATTTGCTATTTGCCCATCAGGCTCGTCAGCACGGCAATCTCGAACTGGCGCGCCTGTTCAGAAGCGCCGCCAACACAGAGCGTTTTCAGCATTTTGCTGAAGAGGCGCAACTCGCTGGCTTGGTTGGCAGTGACGAAGAAAACCTAAAAGACGCCATTAAAGGCGAATCCTACGAAGTGGACACCATGTATCGCGAATTTGCCGAGCAGGCGGTAACCGCAGGAGACAAGTCAGCCGCAGATCGCTTTGAAGAAGTCCGCCACGACGAAATGGGTCATCGCGATGCCTTCAAGGCCGCCCTCGAAAAGATTGAGCACAAGGCCGCGAGTGCCCGCTAAGGAAAGTGCCTCGCGTCGTAGGTTTTTGAAAGTAGGTGCGTCATGTTGCGATGGTTGAAGCGGACGATTCTCCCGCTCATCGGAATACTTCTGCTGATACAGGTCTTTCGGCCCGCCCGAACCAACCCTCCGGTTGATCCGAAGAGGGAAATCCATGCAAACGTAGCCATTGACCCGGCCGTTGCTTCCCTATTCGCGCGTTCCTGCAATGATTGTCACTCTAACCGCACGGTTTGGCCTTGGTACAGCGGAGTGGCGCCAGCTTCCTGGGTAGTTGTCTCGGACGTGAATCGCGGACGCAAAGCGCTGAACCTGTCGGAGTGGAGTACGTACAAGACGGAAGCGCAGCAAAAACACTTGACGGAAGTTTGCAAAGAAGTTTCCGAGGGAGAAATGCCTGCACTTCCCTACAAGCTCATGCACCCGGACGCCAAATTGACCAAGGCGGATGTGGCAATGGTATGCGAATGGACAAGGAGTAATCCGCAGAGGCTTTCGGCCTCCGGAGTGGAAGTCCGGGAGTAACATTGCGCGGGGCTTGAAAGAAATCCTGTTCCGCCTTTTCGTTCACACACTGGGACGCGAACGCGTGGAGACAGAATTATGGCCAGACTACGCACTCTTATCACACTTGTCGCTTCCGCGCTGTGCATCGTCCCGGTGGCACAAGCGAAACGATTCAGACCTCAGGGCGCGGTCGCCGGACAGCCAACCCGCCTGCAACGGCAAGATTCAGCACAGTCTGAGGCCACTGCCAAGACTCAACAAAAACAGCCCGAATACTCTGTTCTTGCGGAATCAAACCTCGTTCTCCTCGATGTACTTGTCACTGACGAGGATGGAAACGTGCTCGGAGGCCTGAAGAAAGAAAATTTTCGGATCCTGGACAACGGGAAACCCCAGATCATCACGCAGTTCGAGCCTACCAACGATCCCATCACTATCGTCATTCTGTTGGAATACAGCGGCCTTGCGTACGATTATTTTGCTTACAAAGCGGCTTATTGGGGCAGCGCATTTCTCGATCATCTCGACAGCAAAGATTGGGTGGCGCTTATCACCTACGACATAAAGCCCACCATTCAAGTGGACTTCACCCACAGCAAAGTGCAGGTGCGCGATGCTTTGAGCAACCTTTCCTACCCGGCCTTCAGCGAAGCCAACTTGTTTGACGCCGTCGTGGATACGCTAGAAAAGCTGGAACGTGTGAAGGGGAAAAAGGCCGTTTTGCTGATTACGACCGGCATTGACACCTTTAGCAGCGCCACGCTCGAGGACGCCATGACCAAGCTGAAAGAAGGCGATGTAACAGTTTTTTGCGTCGGCGTCGCGGAAAGCGAGTTTATGCAGGCAGAGATGAGGAGTGGCTCGTCGATTCGTTACTTACAAGCAAAAAACCAGCTCGACACTTTTGCCAAACTGACTGGGGGCATCGCCTACTTCCCTAGATTTGAAGGAGAAATCCCCGACATCTTCCGCAGCATTGTGGGATTTCTTCGCAATGAATACGAAATCGGCTTTTCGCCGCCGCAAGCCAGCCTCGACGGCAAATATCACAAATTGAAAGTGGAAATCGTTGCGCCCGATGGCCGCCCCTTGAAAGTGAAGGATGCGAAGGGACGGACCAGAAAGGTTGAAGTTTTCGCCCGCGAAGGTTATGTAGCGAAGAAGAGCTCGGTCACACGTTAAGCCGGAGGTTCGCATTGCGCCACCAAGTCGTTTCATTAATGCACCTCGCGGAGTCGGAGTAGGGATCGCGATTACTCGCGACCCCCTCCACGGATCCGGACGAGCGGATTTCCCGCATCCGGCTCTTGCCTTAGGTAATGACGCCCATGCGGCGTAAAGGATAGGGATGACACACAGTCGGCACAGGCAGCCAGCGGTTGATAAGACGCCACATACGAT
>JAWOLO010000055.1:0-22910 GCA_033853375.1 Terriglobia bacterium | reverse complement strand
TCATGCTGCCCCGCGCATGCGCGCCAATGGCTTCGTAAACATCCTGTATGGTGACCGCATGCCCTTCAAATTTTCCAGGCGCGATGGAGCCGCCATACAAAACAAGGCCGGGAATATTCAGCCGCGCCAGCGCCATGATTCCTGCGGGAATCGTTTTGTCGCAGCCAACGAGGATGACCAGCGCGTCAAACAAGTTGCCTCGCGTGACAAGTTCAATCGAATCCGTGATGACTTCGCGGCTCACCAGCGAAGCGCGCATGCCCTCGGTGCCCATGGTGATGCCGTCGGAGATGGAAACAGTGTTGAATTCCAGCGGCGTACCCCCCGCGGCGCGAATTCCTTCCTTGACGTGTTCCGCGAGTTTGCGCAAGTGATAGTTGCAGGGACCGATTTCGATCCAAGTGTTAGCCACCCCAATTAGCGGCTTTTGGAAATCGTCGTCTTTAAGGCCGCAGGCCCGAAGCATGGCGCGTGCCCCGGCGCGGTTTGCCCCGTCAATAAGTGCATGGCTTCGAGGCTTGAGATGTTGGTCGGTCACGGGAAAGCTCCTCCACTGGTGCGAGACGGCCATGGAATCCGGAAACGGGCGTCAAAAAAACTAAAGCCATCATCCGGGTCTGGATGATGGCCGAATTCTTGTGCTTCTCTTTGGCTTATGCCGCCATCATCCGCTGGTGCGTCCTCCTACGAGGACAAAGCCAATTCCTACAAGCACGACAGGTACTCGGCCGCTCAGGATCACAGCGCGACCGTCCTGCGTGTTGGTGATGGCGATGCTTGTCATATCGCCATGAAGAATATCAGCATGCAGGCTGAAGGTCAATGAGTCAAATTAATAGTTATGCTGTATCAAATAAATATAAATTATGACGGATTATCTCGCCAGGCAGCTTGCGCCGTCCATCTCGCTGTGACGTGGCTTTCTCATTTTCGTTCGGTCAGGCATCCTTCAACAGGCCCGTACATCTAAGGCAAAGAGCGCTGCGCCAAGGTTTAGCTGGGGTTGGTTGAGGCACGCTCTCGGAATTTCCCGAGTATGGCGGTGGTTTAGAGATCGTAATAGGAGAGGCGAGCGGTGAGCCTGTTTCGAACCCAGCTCCGGCCACTTCTTTATTTGTGCGCGACTGTGCTTTTGGCCCTTCCTGTACTGATTGCTTTGCCGCAGCATGCTGCGCCGCAGACCGCTCCGGGTTCCCTCCTCTTCGTCGTCGATCCAACACAAAGCAGCGTCCATTGGACGCTTGGAAGCACGCTACATACAGTTCACGGAACGTTTGTGCTGAAGAGCGGAAACTTTCAGATTGATCCCGCAACTGGCAGGGCCGCCGGCGAAATCGTTGTGGACGCCACTAGTGGGAAAAGTGGCAACGACGGGCGCGACAGGAAAATGCATTACGATGTCCTCGAAAGCGCGCGTTTCGACGACATTATTTTTCGGCCGGACAGCGTTACGGGAAAACTCGAAAGCCAAAGAGACTCGACGGTACAGGCTCACGGAAGTTTTCTGCTGCACGGCAGCGAGCACGAAATGACCGCTCCCGTGCAGGTCGCTCTTTCCGGTGATCACTGGAGCGCCACCGCTAAGTTCAACATCCCTTTCATCCAGTGGGGGCTGAAGAATCCCAGCACCTGGCTGCTCAGAGTGGATCACTCTGTCTCCATCGAGCTAGAGCTAAAGGGCTCAGTTCATGGAGCGGCGCCACAGTAGGACGGAAGGTTTCCACAATCATAATTTCCGCGAACTGTAAATTGATTCACCCAGTTCGATTCTGCGTCTCGTCTTGCGCGGATTTTCCAATCAGTGTGCTTGGAAATGCGGCCAGTACGTAAACTGCACGGAAGTGGTCACGTTTTTTTGCAGAGTGGAAGCGAGCAAGGGAAATCTCCACTGCTCGTATTGGATGAATGCCGACGCACTGCAATCACGTAAAACCCACAAGTCGAACCGGGCCGATGCGTCATTGACGGTGCCGCCGCCGGGTACGAACAGCGAATCCACCTTGGCGTGACGATAGCCGAATTGAATGGCATTGCGAGCACTCAACCAATAGCGGCTGGTGCCTTGGATGCCAGCGCCGTCGCGCCCCACCCAGTTGCCCATCAGAAAGCCGCGATTCGTGTAGAGGTCGTGATAGAAGCCATCCCAGTAGATGTATTTCCCAGGGTTCTTTAGGGCTACGACGTCTGTGAACGGTGCTTCCACACGCAAGTCAAGTTTCGCAAGCCTCGGAAAGTGGGAAAGATAGATTCCCGGATTGATGCCCGCGCGGCGAGGAGCTGCAAGGGGTGAAGGGTCATCGTTCGCCAAGGAGTCCGTGTAAATCGTGAGCCAGTTCCGCAGGAACGGAACGCGGTAACTGAAATCAAAGCCGCCGGTGCGCTTGCCGGGATCGGTGGCGGGAGTTTCATTCGGCGAACTCGTCACGCTGAAGTAGCTGCGAAGGAGGCGGTCAAGGGTGATGGGCAGACCGGCTCCACCGAGAACCACAGTGCGGCTGAATCCAAATTCCAGATTGCGCGTGAGCCTGAAGCTGACTTTTTCTCCATGGAAAAAAGGCCCCGGCGAAATTTGATGTCCCTGGAGAGTTCCAAAAAACGCGTCCCAACGCATGGGACCGAGCAGTCTCAAAAAGCCTGGCAAATGGAACGGTGAAACGCGATTGATGTGGAACATCCGAACGGGGAACGCGTTGTCACTGAACAAGAGCGATCCGGATTCGTTGGGGGCCCACCATTCGCTTTCTTGCCCGTAAGAGAGTTGCCAGTTGGCGATATTTAATCCGACGTAAGCATCGAGCAGCCGCGCTTGATCGCGCGCCGGGACGGGCGTTGGCGGGAAAACCGGATTGGCGTCCATCGCGGCGATGGCCGAAGCGGCTTGAGGAGAAATGGAGGGAGCGGAAGGGGAGTGCTGATATTCTCCCCGAAGATAGACGACCCAACGGCCTGCGGTGGCCCAGCCGGAAAATCCGCTGACGCTATTGAAGCCGCGCTCGAAAGGCCGGCCGAAGTCATTGACCAGCGTCTGCCCGAAGTGATAGCCGTCGGTGAGGGGCGGGCCGGAGATTTGCGTCGCCCGGCCGTACATGGACTCGAGATGGGATAAAGTGTTGCTCCCGCCGCCAAGAAGTGAGAGCTCCGAAGAAAATTCCAGCCGCAGTGAATCGTACAGGCGCGCGGCTTCCACTCTGGGACCGGCATCTTGCAGGCGATCGCCAGCTTCGCTGACGAGGCGCGCGCATTCAAGTCGCGTCCAAGGCTTCATTCCCAGCATGGCATCGTCGAATAAGCCGAGGGCCGCGAGCCGGTCGAGCAAAGGATAAATCCAACTATCGAGTGGCACGTACGGCGAACCCATAGCGCTGGGAGTGCGTTCCGTGGCGATTTTGGGAGAGTCCGACAAATCTTCGGCGATACCGCCTCCGAGTTCGGAATTGTGGTGCGCACGGTAGGCTTGCCAGCCGGCCAGCCAGCCAATGCCGCTGCCCACAAGAGCATCCGAAGGGAAGTGGCGCTTGGCTCCGACCCGGGAAGCGGAAATGGCCGTCGCGGCGCCGTACGCAAGAATTTTGGTGAGAGTGCCCGGATACTCATGCGAGATCACGCTGGCGGCCGCCCAAGAGAGCGCTGCGTGGCCGGAAGGGAAAGAATCGCCGCCTTGCCCAAACTTGCCGTGGAAGGTGTCCACCGTGGGACGTTCGCGCCCAGTCGCAAACTTCAAAATCTCTGTAATTCCGAGCGCGTTGGCGGCAGCTTCGCCGCTCAAGATTCCGGTTTCTTGCTTATGAGCGTCGTTGGTGGCTTTACCCCAGAAGTAGAGGCCACCAACGGCTCCTCCCATTGCGGCAAGCCCATAGTTCGAGAAGTCGCGGTAGTGCTTCAGCGTGCTGACGTCGTTCGGCAGATGCATACTGGCATCGCGGTCGGTGACCAGAAAACCGGCCGTTAGTCCGGCATAGGGCACCAGCCATGTTGCATGGCCGAGGCGCACGCGTGCGGGGCTGGTCCAGATTTGTTGTTGATCGCGAACCATATTCCGGATGGTCTGAAGGCCCACGGTGTTCTCTCGAGAAACTTCATCCTGCACAGTCTTTTTTTTCTCTTGCGTGGCTTTGTGCGCAGCGGCTGAAGAGTTCGATTTGTGCGGCTGACTAGAAGTTTGAGGGGCGGCTTGAGCTCCGGCGATTAGCTTCGGAGCTCCCAAGGCCATAAGCAGGGCTATGAGCGCCAACCACGGCTCGCGCAAAGAAATCTTACTCGTGCTTTTATAAACGACGTGCATACCTAAATGCTCGCAAGATCAAGGCCAACCCAACCTAATGGCGAAGATTTATCGAACCCTATGACAGTTCAAGAGTTAGCCTCCGAAGGCGAAGCCCAAGCAAAGACAAAATTCCCAATTTGGAACTTGACCCGCCGCCTTCACGAAACTTAGAAGCCAAATGAAATGTATTTCCCTAGGCGTGACTGCGGAGGGTTTCCGACCTGCAAGCGACAGGGAATAAAAAAAGCGACACCTAAGCCACTGTGTCCAAAAATTGCGGCCCGGAAGCGTCAGGAATACGCGGCGTGCACACCAATCTGAACCCTAGGAACGCGGTGCCGATGGTCACAAATGTCTCCACGAAACCTGTTGTATGATTCGGGCTGTGAATATCGTTCTGAATGAAGTGGAATGCCGGGTATTGGGATCTCTGGTCGAGAAGGAAATCACCACTCCGGAGTACTACCCCCTTTCACTAAACGCGCTGATCAATGCCTGCAATCAGAAGTCGAACCGCGATCCGGTTATGAACCTGGATGATGCGGCGGTGCGCCAAGCGCTACACTCTTTGGAACATCAATCACTGGTGAGGTCGGTTAGTCCCGCGGATAGCCGGGTAACCAAATACGAGCACCGGCTGCAGGAAGTCTTCAACTTCTACCGTCACGAAATTGCGATCTTGTGTCTGTTGCTGTTACGCGGCCCGCAAACTCCCGGTGAGTTGCGCAGCCGCTCCGAGCGCATGCATAACTTCGACGACTTAGCGGCGGTGCAATCAAGCTTGCAGCATTTGATGAAGCGCGAACCGCCGCTGGCGAAGCCTCTTCCGCGGCAACCGGGCACCAAGGAGACGCGGTATGCGCACCTGTTGTCGGGAGACGTGGCATTCACTGAGCCGGAACGGAGAGCACAGCCGGATGCCGGAGTTGGTTCCGTGGACGGCGACAGGGTGACAAAGCTGGAAGAAGAGATCGCGGCGCTCAAGAATGAAATCGCGGACTTGAAACAGCAATTTGCGCTGTTTCGAAAGCAGTTTGAATAGGCAGCTGCTGAGCGGCAACACAGGGGCCTTTTGCGCCGCGTGGTGCGGCGGCTTTGGTCAAGAGAATGCAAGAATTGCGAACGAACGATTATCTTGCGCAAAAATTCCGCGCGCTGCGGCGGCTGACCGGCAACACTCCCTTGCTGGGAATTCACTTTCGTTATCAGGGATGCGAACGCCGCGTGTACGCCAAATCCGAACAATTAAATATGACTGGCAGTATCAAGGACCGGATGGCGCTGCATATCCTTCGCAAGGCGTACGAAGAAGGAAAGATTCACGCCGGAGACACGATTGCAGAAGCCACGAGCGGCAACACAGGAATTTCGTTTGCCGCGCTGGGCTCGGCGTTGGGCCATCCGGTATTGATTTTCATGCCGGACTGGATGAGCCGGGAGCGCAAGGATTTGATTCGTAGTTATGGAGCGAAGATTATAGCGGTGAACAGGGAGCAAGGTGGATTCCTCGGCAGCATTCGAATGTCCGAAGAATACGCCGCGACCCATGCCGGCGTTTTTCTCCCACGCCAATTTTCCAATGATGCCAACGTGGAGGCGCACGAGACCGGTACAGGCCCGGAGATTTATGCGCAACTCGAATCCGCGGGCTTGCGGCCGGATGCGTTCGTGGCGGGTGTGGGCACGGGCGGAACAGTGATGGGAGTGGGGCGATTTCTGCGCGCGAAGAATCCAGAGATTCGCGTACATCCTGTCGAGCCAGCGGAATCTCCGACGCTTTCAACGGGCTGCAAAGTCGGGTCGCATCGCATTCAGGGCATTTCGGACGAATTCATTCCCGCTATCGTGGATCTCGGCTTTCTCGATGAAGTAATTTCCGTTTCGGACGGAGACGCGATTCTGATGGCGCAGAAGCTGGCTACCAATCTAGGCCTGGCGGTGGGCGTATCTTCCGGGTGCAATTTCTTAGCCGCAGTGAAATTGCAGCAAAAGCTCGGTTCGGATGCGACTGTGGTGACGGTTTTTCCCGATGACAACAAAAAGTATTTGAGCACGGACCTGTTGAGAGAAGAACCATGCCTCGAAGATTATTTGACTCCCGGAATCGAGCTGCTGGGTCTTGAAACGTTTCAGCGCGAATGTTCGTTTTGCAAGATCGATTGATCGGGGACGGAACGGCTGGACAGGGGTGTTGTCGTCAAGCGAATCCATCACTACGAGCGTAAGAATCCGCTGATGCAAATGAGCTGGAACAATTTCTATGAACGGTTCGAAGCAACGGCCGGGTGCTTTGCCGACCGTATCGCCGTGGAGTTGGTACATCGCGAAAGCGTTGAAACCGTTACTTACGGAGAATTGTTGGCGCAAGCAGAGGCGGCGGCTCGATTCCTGAGCTCGCGAGAGATTCGGGAAGGGGACCGATGCGCGATCCTGGCGGACAATGATATTGCTTGGTGCGCGGCTTACCTGGGAATTTTGCGCATCGGGGCAATCGCTGTTCCTTTCGACACGCATTATGCGCCGCAGCAAGTAGCGAAACTTCTCCAAGACAGCGGTTCGAAAATCATTTTCACCACGGAGCACTATGCCGCAGGTGTCGAAGAGGCGAGTAAACTCGCGGGCACTTCAGTCCAGTTGGCGCTGCTACGCGGAAGTCATCGTAACTTCGAGAGTCTCTCCAAACCTCTAAATCGACCGCCAGAGCCTCTGCCGCCCAGCATAGCGAAACTCAATGACGCGGCGGTCATTCTTTATACCTCGGGAACTACGAGCGACCCGAAAGGCGTGGTGCTGACGCACGGGAATCTGCTGGCGGAAGCGGAAGCTGTGTTTGCGCGGCTGAAGCTGGATGAAAACGACTCTATTCTCGGCGTGATGCCGCTCTATCATTCGTTGGCTCAATTGGCGAATCTTCTGCTGCCATTTGTGGTGGGCGCGCGAGTGATCTATCTGGAAGAAATCAACGCATCGGAAATGCTGAGGGCGCTGCGCGAACGCCAGCCCACGCTTTTCTGTTGCGTCCCACAATTTTTTTACCTCATTCATCAGCGCGTGCTCGGAAAAGTGGCGGAAGGCGGATGGCTGCGCTTGCATTTGTTTCGGTTGCTGCTCACCACCAACTCCGTATTGCGGCGCGTTGCTAGTGTGAATCTTGGGCGCATTTTCTTTGCTCGGGTACACGAACTGATTGGGAAAAAGATGCGTTTGCTGGTGACGGGTGGCGCGCGCTTTGATCCCGCCATTGGGCGCGACTTCTACAAACTGGGTTTTAACCTCCTGGAAGCGTACGGCCTGACGGAAACCTCGGGCGCGGCAACGCTCACGCCGTTTGGCCAAGGAGGACAAGGAACCGTCGGGATGGCGCTGCCGGGGATTGAAGTGAAAATCATGCCGGCCGAAAGCGGCACGCCGGACGGCGATTTGAGCGGCGAGATCGCCATTCGCGGCCCGATTGTCATGAAGGGATATTTTCACCGGCCGGACGCGACAGCGGAGGCGATGAAAGACGGCTGGTTCCTGACGGGGGACCTGGGGCGGCTGGACGAGACGGGCCGACTGAGCATTACGGGCCGAAAGAAAGAAGTGATTATTCTGAGTTCGGGGAAGAACATTTACCCGGAAGAAATCGAAGGGCAGTACGCACAATCGCCGTTCATCCAAGAACTGTGCGTGGTGGGGATGGCGCTGCCGGGCGAGCCCGCAGCGGAGCGGTTGCACGCGGTGATCGTCCCGAATCTCGAAGTGATGAGAGAACGAAAAGTAGTGAACATGAAGGAAGTGCTGCGGTTTGACATCGAAAATGTTTCGGTGCGCTTGCCGGCGCACAAGAGAATCCTGAGCTATGAGATTCGAATGGAGCCGTTGCCGAGAACGACGACGCGGAAGCTGAAGCGGTTTGAAATCGAACGCCAAATCAAAGCGCGCGGATCGGAAGTTGCAGCGAGCGAGGTGGCCGGCCAGCCGGTGAGTGAAGGGGAAGCGGCCTGGGCAGCGGACCCGGAAGTGGCGCGGGCACTGGAAATGATTCGCGAAGCGGCTCATGACAAGAAGGCGGTGCGGGCGGAGGCAAACCTGGAGCTGGACCTGGGGCTGGATTCGATTGAACGCGTGGAGCTGCTGACCAATCTGGAAAGCCTGTTTGACGCCAGGATGACGCCCGAAGTGGCGCAGTCCATCTACACGGTGCGGCAGCTGGTCGAAGGCGTGCGCTCGAAGGGCAGCGCGGGGATGCGAGAGCGGCCTGCGAATGCATGGGACAAACTCTTGGCACAGTTGCCGGAGGAAGATCCACTTCTCACGGATTTGCTGAAACCTTATCGCATCGTGAATTTTGTGGGATTCGGCGTGCTCAAGGTTGCGAATCTGTTTGCGCGTGTGCTGGTGGGGTTTCGAGTGACGGGCGTCGAGAATCTGCCGCGAGAGGGGGCATATTTGATTTGCCCCAACCATGAAACTTATATCGACCCGTTCCTGTTGGCGGGCGCGCTGCCGTACCGCGTGTTTCGTAGATTGTTTTATGTCGGGGCGAGCGAGTACTTTGCTACACCGCTTCGGCGAAAGGCGGCGCAATGGATGCACCTGGCTCCCGTCGATCCGGATGCGAACTTGATTCGCGCGCTGCAGGCAGGAGCATTTGGCTTGCGCCAGGGAAAGATTCTGGTGCTTTTTCCGGAGGGAGAGCGATCGATTGACGGGGAAGTGAAGAAATTCAAAAAGGGCGTGGCAATCCTAAGCTCGCATCTGCAAGTTCCGATTGTTCCTGCGGCATTCAACGGAGTTTTCCCGATCTGGCCGCGGAATCGCGGGTTTTGCTGGCGCGCGATCCTGCCGTGGTCGGAGACGAGAGTGCAACTCTGTTTTGGGGCGCTCATGCACCCTGCTGCTCTTCCGGAAGGCGCATGTTCGCCGGGATGTGCAGAGGCGCATTACGCTACCGTGACAGAGGAACTGCGCTCGAAAGTCATCGAACTGCAACAAGGCTTGCGAGACGCTTCGGCAAGAGCCTAGTGCCCTGGACTGGGCGCCTTTTCACAGGTCAACGAGTCAGCACAACTAAAGTGAGGGGGCTAAAGGGAGGGAGAGGCTTTTCGCTCAGAGGATATGTTGGCGATTTGAAGAAGCTTTGCAAGGGAAAGCCGAAGAAAATCAGGGACCACATGACTAGCGCCTGCGCCCAACAGGGTGGAGGCCCGGTCCGCAGCGGCAATGCCGATACACGTCATGCCGGCAGCTTTGGCTGCCTTGACCCCCGAGAAGGCATCTTCGAACACCATCAGGTGGGAAGGGCAAATTTGCAGGCGTTGAGCTGCCTCAAGGAAGACGGCGGGATGAGGTTTCCCCTGCTTTACCTCATCTCCGGTAACCACAACGTGGAAATGCTTTTTCAACTCGAGCAGCTCCAGAAGAAAATCGATTCGGCTCCTACTTCCCGAACTGGCGATGCCCACAGCCAACTGTGCATCCTCTAGATCCTCTAACAAGCCGAGTAAACCAGGCACGGGCGCCACGCCTGCAGCTTCTTCTCGGAAGTAATGTTCCTTGCGTTGCCCGTACTCGATCAGCAGATCCGGGGCAAGCGCACCGAGAAAATGCTGCAGGATGTCATCTCGCTTTCTTCCGTCCATCACAAATTGCAGTTCCGCATCGGAGGGTGTGATTCCCACCGATTCGAGGAGCCTTTTCCACGCGCGTTTGTGAACGGGATGACTGTTCACGATCACTCCATCGAAATCGAAAACGACGCCTTTAAACACGGGATTCACTTTCGCTTTTGGGATAAAGACAGACCGGGCCAGGTTTGTTGCGCGTCCCAGTACGTCTCCAGCGTTCCGATATCCGTGAGGAAATCCTGAATGGGGTACGCCGCAACGCGGCCGACAAGCTGAGGCAAGACGTGAAACCCGAGATCCACCGGACTCGTTTCAGGAATTACATTCAATAAGCCAGGCGTTGCCAACATCAGCCCAGCGAAAGCCAGGTTGCCGACAGGCGTTTTGGGCTTCTCGACAAAATCACGGACCATGCCGTGATCGTCCACCTGAACGATGCCGCAACGGGAGGGATTCGCTACTTCGTACACGCCGATAGTCGCCGTCTGAGCACGGCGCTCATGAAAAGCCAGCATATGGTTCAGGTTCGCGGTCGTGAGGACGTCGGCGTAAAGCACCCAGAACGTATTCTCCTTTTCGATCCAATCCCGATTGGCAAGAATTGTTCCCGCACTCCCAAGTAGCTCCTCCTCCTCGAAGAGCCGCACGCGCAGACCATCTTTGTTTTCTTCGATGAACTTGCGGACAGCGTAGCCGTGAGCATGAATGTTGATCAGGACCTCGTCGATGCCGTACTGCTGGCAAAGAGCGAACCAGATCTTCAGCATCGGCACTCCGTGAATGGGTAAGAGGCACTTTGGCGTGGTGTCGGTCAAAGGTTTAAGCCGTGTTCCAAGGCCGCCGGCAAGCAAAAACGCTTTCATAGAGGAGATTCGGCGAGTGAAGAGTTTCGAGCAGAACTTCAGCCGGAATTCTTTGCGGAAAAATACGCGCGGCCGCCGGATTTGGCCGCAACGGGTGCAAAGGTCCAGCGTGTGCCGCCGTTTTGGTCTCCATCGATGAAAGGATCATCGGCCACTACTTGGGCGCCCTGGAAGTCGAATTCAAATCCCATCTCACGGGCGCCCATGTCGGCAAGAGCTTTGCGTACCTTTTGATGGTTTGGCCGCTCACAGAACAGCAGAAGGAATCCGCCTCCTCCTGCGCCGGTAATTTTGCCGCCCAGCGCACCACAGCGTAAGGCCGCCTCGTACATCTCATTGATTCGATCGTTCGAGATTTTGGGCGAGATGCGTTTCTTGATCTGCCAGCCCTTGTGGAGCAGCAAACCAAAGTCGCAAAATTCTCCGGCGAGGAGCGCCGCCTTGGTGGGCCCAACCAGTTCGCCGATTTCGTGCAAATATTCGGCCGTACTGGTGTCTGTTCGCCGCGCTGACTGATCTTGCTCCTCAAGAATCGTCCAGGAATGATGCGAAGCCCCGGTAAAAAACAACAGCAAGCTGGACTGCAATTCCTGAAATAGTTCGGGTTCCAAGTTTAGCGGCTCAACCAGTGTGGTGCCGTCTTGGTGGAAGGAAATGAAATTCAAGCCACCAAAAGCAGACGCGTATTCGTCCTGCTTGCCGACCGGCCGGCCCAAAACGTTACGCGCAATGTGGAAGGCGCGTTCCGCGAGCTCATATTTCGAAATGGGATCGTGACGATAGATGGCCAGCATCTTCGTCAGATTGACGCAAACGCTGGCGGAAGAGCCAAGCCCTGTCCCCGGAGGAATTTCCGACGCGAGAAAAAGGTTTACGGAGAGGTCGCCGCCAAACTCTTTCAGAACCGCCAGAGGAATCTCGAGGGGATTGCCGCGCACGTCCATTCGCGCGATGTCTTGCCAGGTTTCAACGACGCGCAGGTCGGCCGAAATGATCTGGATTTTTCCGTCGCCACGCTTCTCCAGTACCGTGTAAAAGTGTTTGTTGATGGCGGCACTTACCACTGCCCCGCCATGGCGCTCATAGTAGGAGGGCAAATCCGTTCCGCCGCCAGCAAAGCTGATGCGCACGGGGCTACGAACGATTAGCATCGGCAACCTCTCCGGCCGAATACTTGCGAGTCACGCTACGAAAACTCATGACGGGTTCCGACGCGGGCTCCTGGCGCAATCCGCGGCATAGCAAAGTCCATACCGTTTGCAAGAGCAGGCTAAGGTCCAAGAACGGGGACCAGTTGAGAATGTACTGCAAGTCGAAGCGGGCTTTCTGTTCCGAGGAATGGTGCTCGCGTAGTCCGTGAACCTGTGCGAGTCCCGTTACGCCCCCTCGGACCTTCAATCGCTGTCGGTGCCAGTCTGAGTAATATTTCAGCCTCTCGACAGACTCTGGTCGGGGACCCACAAGCGACATGTCTCCACGCAGGACATTCCAGAGTTGGGGCAATTCCGTCAGACTCCACCGGACAAAAAGCCGGTCGTAGCCGTCTGGGTCGGGTGCGTGGCGATCCACGTTTAGGCGATACATTTGAAAGGGAATCCCATCCTTGCCACAGCGGAGTTCGGACCGAAAGGCTTTCCCTCTCTTCCAGTAAACAACCAATGCAGCAACGAGGAGTACCGGCAAAATTGCGAACAAGATTCCCGCACTCAGCACGAAGTCGGTAGCCCGCTTGAGCGCCACAGCTGTGCCGGAGGGCGCTCGCTCCCGCAGCGACAGCAGGGGAAGCCCATCGATTTCGACCAACTCTGCCTTTGAAACGTATAGGTCGTAAGAATGAGGAACCAAGTAAACCTCGATCGCTGCCTTTTGGCATTCGGCAATCAATTTCCGGATTTCCGCACTGTTGGGTTGACCCGCAACAATAAGCTTCTTGATTTTAAGTTCCGCTAACAGATCCAAGAGCTGCAGAGTCTTGACGGAGGTTAAACTCTTTCCGCCTTTGGAATTATCCGGCTCATCATGAAACAAAAACCCGATCACCTGGAAAGGCAGCTCCGGATGGGAAGCAATCTTGTCTGCGAGCTCGCGCGCTACGGGGCCGTTTCCCAGAATTACGCAGCGATTTTGCGCATCATTCTGCGAGCCGATGGAAACGCAGAATCGGGCCAAAACGCGGATTGTGGCAAGCCCAAGTACCAGAAGCAATGCAAAGTAAATCAGAACCAACCGGGAGTAGTAGTGCTGGGTGAGAAAAGCGGTGGCTAACACAACGATCATCAAAAGCGCATCCGCCACAAGGAGTTCGGAAAAAACCGCCGGAAAGTGCCAACCGCCCTTAAATCCGTCGAGGTCCATCTCGAAATAAAGAAAAGTCCATGCGGCCACGGCGATAAGGACCATGAGGGCATACTGCTGGATGTGCGCACCGAAACCTGTTCCTTCACTGGAGCTCGCATAACGCAGCCTGATCGCAACAGCAAGCGCCCCCAAAATCCACAGCAAATCGGAGGCCAGGATCCCATTACGGAAGTTTTGGATTTTCATATTGGACTCAGAAATGGTTTCGAGCTTCTTGAACTAGGCTAGAGCAGAAGCGGCCATGGCACGCCGCGACAGCCGGCTGTATACGACGCGGAAAATCGAGTGAGCCGTCGCCACGTGCAAGTCCTCGATGATTTGCATGTTATTCGAGGGAACAATCAGACAGACGTCGCACAAAGCCTTCATTTTGCCGCCCTGAAAGCCGGCAATGCCTACCGTCGTGGCACCGGCATCGCGCGCCACCTGTAGAGCTTTCAACACGTTCTTGGAGTTCCCGCTTCCGCTGATCGCAAAGGCAACGTCATGCGGTTGTACGAAATTTTTCAATTGTTCTGAAAATATTTCCTTGTAACTAACATCGTTTGCCCATGCGGTTAATGTCGGGAGATTATCGGTCAGGGCCAGCACTCGAAATCGCTTTCCGCCATTGCAGTAAGCCGTTCCTTTGCCCAGGTCGCAGGCAAGATGTGACGCCAGCGAGGCGCTCCCGCCATTCCCGAACAAATACACCATTTGTCCGGCCTCGTAAGCCGCTACGAGCGTGTCGGCAATGCGGTCCACGCCGTCGTGGGAAAGTCTCGTGGCGACGCGCTGCAACTCCTCGAAATACTGTCTTGCATTCAGAATCTCGACCATATCGCTCATAATCCCCTCCTAAGGGCGGAACATGGTGTACGCCGTGATTTCGACAGGTCCGTGAAGATGGTTTGGTTGGCCTGGTCGCTGCAACTTAAGTTCGAAGGGGTGGATTTCCAGAAACTTGCACCGAATAAGAGGATGAAGTGCTTATTCCGCAACCGCCGTTTGGAAAGCGGGAATCCGTTCTCGTGCTTGCAAATAGACCTGCAAAGCAACGTCGATCGGCTGCATTTGGTCCAACCCCAGGGCCTGCAGTCGCCGGTTTTCCAATACGGAATAGCGAGGGCGTGGGGCCAGCGAAGGCATCTCGCGTGAAGACACCGGGATAACGTTCACCTTCATCCCTGAATATTGGAAGATTTTCTTTGCGAATTCATACCAGGAGTAGTCGCCGTGATCGCTGGCGTGATAAGTGCCGTACTGTTTCGTGCGCATCAGCGCGAGAGTCTGTATTGCCAGGTTTTCTGTGGACGTTTGGGCCATCCGGAGATCGTTTACCACGCGAACTTCCCGCTTTTGCGCGGCCAGGCGAAGCATGGTCTCGACAAAGTTGCCGCGTTTGACGCGACTTCCCGTTAAGCCATATAGCCCGGAAGTTCGAACGATGAAATGGTTTGGAAGAACCGTCCGCAGGAGTTGCTCGCCGGCAGCCTTTGTGACCCCAAAAACACAGCGGGGGCTCGGAGAATCTTCTTCGACGTATGGCCTCCCTAACTCTCCGTCAAAGACGTAGTCTGAGCTGAAGTGCACGACCGGGGCCCCAAGGTCTTTAGCCGCAAGAGCAAGGTTGCGAACCGCAATGGCGTTGACCGCAAAACTCTGCTCAGGGTTGAGTTCGCATTCATCGACCGGGTGGAACACCGAGCAGTTGATAATGACCTCAGGGTGAAGCTGCGCAAGCTTGCTCCGCAGGTCTGCGCGCTCGGTGATATCCAGATCGCCGCGGGAAAGGGCAACGACTTTCTCGTTGGCATCACGCAAAACGCGCGCCAGATCGGAACCCACCTGCCCGGCGCCGCCAATAATTACGATTTGCATGCGACCGCACTCCTCCGCCGCGATGCCACTGCGCGCAATTCCCGCAGTTGTTTTGCGCTAAGGTGGAAGACCGACTCTTTATCGCCGAGCCTGGTCCTAGTCTCCTCCAACAGATCGAGCCAGCGAATGTTGTGGAAGGCGGGATCGTCTGGGTCGTGGAATGCTCCGCCTCGGATTTTCTTGACGAGGTCTTCCACCGTCTGCTCCACCGTTACTTTGGGAGTGAATCCCAACTGTTTGGCGATTTTGTTTCCTGAGGCCTGGCAGCTGCGCAGGTTTCGATAGTTGTAATCCGGCCGAATTTCGCAGCGGACGCCTATTTCCGCCAGCTTGTGTTGCACGCGCAGGGCAAGCTCGGAGATGCGGTAATTTCCGTTAGTGACGTTGAAGATTTGGCCAGTAATTTTCTCTGCGGGAGCCTCCAGCATCAGCTTATAGGCGGCTGCGGCGTCCTCGATGTTGAGCAGCGGCCTCCACATTTCGCCGCCATTGTGAAGAACAAGCTGGCCCGTTTGCAGAGCGTTCAACGTAAACGCGTTTACGACCAGATCGAAGCGCATTCTCGGCGAGTAGCCGTAAACGGAGCCTTTGCGCAGGACCACGGCCGCAAATCTCTCGTCGGCCGTTGCCAAAATCTTTTTCTCCGCCTCGCGCTTGGTGATGGAATAGATGCGAAAGGGTTCCACCGGAAAATCTTCGGTATGCAAGATGTCTTTGTCTGGGTGCCCGGCGCCCACGTCGTAGATCGAGCCAGAGGACGCCTGGACGAACCGGCGGACGCCTTTCTCTTTTGCCAACGTGGCAAGTTTCACGGCGGCCTGGAAATTGATTTCCTGATTGGCTTCGGGGCGATACTCCGCCGCCGGCTCGGTCGAAAGGCCGGCGAGATTGATGATAGCGGAGACCCCATCGAGCAAACCTGGTGGAATGTAACGGATATCCCCTTCGACGACTTCGATGCGATCTCGAATGTCTTGCAATCCCGTGTCACCGTAAAACATGAGGTCGAAGACGCGGACGCGGTAGCCCGCCTTGAGCAGTGTGGGCACCAGCCGGCAGCCAATGTAGCCTGCCCCGCCGGTCACGAGGACAATCGACCGATCGTGGTTTGTGGTCATTGCTTGTTTCTCCCCTTTGGAGTTTTCAGAAAATTCGCCACGCCTTGCTTAGCTTTTGAAATGGAAGCCTTTTGTTGTTTGTAAATGTGACGCAGCGGTCAAGAACAGAGATAAGCTGTAAGCCAAACATCTGGGTGGTGCGGCCCACGACTCTGCAAACCCGTGCCGTTAACGGACAGTCGCAGCGCGCAAAACCACACCGCACCTTCTCATGTCGCCATAAGCATCCGGGATCTCCGGGGGAATTCCGCCTATGCTGTCTAACCAGAGAAGGAAGTCGTCGAGAATCTTGGGCAGCGTGCGCTTGGGAGCCCAACCCAGACGCTTAAGCTTGGCGACGCTTGAAACGCTGTGCCGGTTGTCGCCGCGGCGGTACTCGCCGGAGGCCGACACGCCGCTATCCAAAGAAAGCTTCGAGCACACGAGATTCGCATATTCGCGAACCGTGGTTGGCCTCTCGCTGCCAACATTAAAGGCTTGAAAATCGGCCTGCGTCTTTTCCAGAACGCACATATTGGCGTCCACCACGTCGTCGATGTGAACGAAGTCGCGAGTCTGCAAGCCGTCTTCATAAATGATGAGCGGCTCACCTCTCATCGCTCGCCCAACAAAAATGCGGCATATGCCGGAATATTGATTGAAGAGCGATTGCCGCGGACCTTGCGTAATGGAATAGCGAAGCGCGACCGTAGGGATTCCATGGAGCCAGCCAAGGCCGAGGCCTATTTTTTCCGAAGCCAACTTGGACACGGCGTACTGGTTGTAGGGATTCGTGTGCTCTTCCTGAAGCAGAACAGGCCGAGCTTCTCCGTTGCATTGCGGACACGGGATCTCCCACAAGCCGAGGGAAAGCTGCGTCTGGCTCCGGGGCACAGGCAAGAAGAAGCCGTGAACCGGACAAGTGTATTGCCCTTCGCCATAAACGGACTGCGAGGAACCGATGATGACCTTCTTCACCTTAAGCTTCTCTTGCACGATTAACTCGTAGAGCAGCGCGGTTCCCGTAGCATTCACCTCCAGAAAACGCGAGAAATCCGGCATGTAATCCTGGTAAGCGGCTTGATGCGAGACGATATCCACATCCCGCAGCGCGGCTCTGAGAGTCGCCGGATCCGTGACGCTGCCGCGGATAAATTCGACCTTAGACGGCAAATACGAGGGAACACCGTAGGGATGCACCCTCGTTTCCAGGCTGTCCAGGACACGAACCTGGAAGCCCTCCTTGAGAAAGCGATCCACAATGTGGGAGCCGATGAAACCGGCGCCACCTGTCACGAGTACTCTCATTTTTGAAGGACAAAAACGAAAAGGGTTACCGTTGCTGCGCGCAAAAGACGATCCCGTGAAACCTGATCATTTGCCGGTACCTGCCAAGACCGCGACCACGGTCTTGCCCAAGATTCTTGCATCCAATGCCAGGGACCATTCTCGGATGTATTCGAGATCGAGTTTGACCCACTCGTCGAAATCGTTGACCTTGTTTCTGCCGTTGATTTGCCATAAGCAGGTGATTCCTGGTTTCACGCTTAGTTTTAGTTTTTGAAACTCGCTGAAGCGCACGTATTCGGAGACCAGCGGCGGCCGGGGCCCCACTAAACTCATATCGCCTTTGAACACACTGTAAAATTGCGGAAGCTCATCCAGGCTGTAGCGCCTCATCCAAGCGCCAAGCTTCGTAATCCGGGGATCGTCTGTAATCTTGAATACCGGGCCGCGCATCTCGTTCAGCGCTTCGAGTTGCGGCTTCAGAGCGTCGGCGTTTTCATACATCGTTCGAAATTTGAATCCCAGAAACGGTTTCCCGTTCTTTCCGACGACTCGCCATAGATAGAAAATCGGACCTGGAGAAGACCATTTCACCGCTAGGGCCAAAATCAGAAACAAAGGAGAAAGCACTATAAGAGCGATTCCGGAAACGAGGATGTCGATTCCGCGCTTGATGCCCAGCAAAAAGGGGTTCCCCCAGCCCCGTGAAAGAACCAGCGCATGGCCTGCCGGGTCGTCGGGCACGCAAGCCAAGCCGGTTTCCATTTGTCGCGCGGCAGCGCCTTGCATGCGGACTATCGTCCTCCACGGGCATGCTGTGCATAAAGGAAGCAATCCGATTCTGGCCTTCTCAGCCACTCCGCCAGTGAAATGGCCCTGCGGTCGCGTTCGGAAATTTGCGGATTCGAAATCGGCCACTGGATGCCTATGTCGGGGTCGTCAAACCGAATCGAGACATCGGTTTGCGCGCTGTAAATGGCCGTAGTTTTGTACTGCACTTCTGCCCAGTCCGAAAGGACGCACAGTCCGCGCGCAAAACTTGCTGGAGCCCACATCATTTTTTTGTTTTCCGCCGAGAGTTCCGTTCCCCACCACTTGGCCAGTGTTGGCGAACCCTTGCGCAAATCCACTGCTACGAGAAACGCGCTGCCTACCGTTACGCGCATGAGCTTGCCCATGGGCGGGTCGTACTGAAAGTGCAGCCCGCGCAGCACGTTCTTCTTCGAGCGCGAGTGATTGTCCTGTAGAAACTCGGTTGGCAAGCCCAGCGCCTTGAACTGGTCGGCGCGGAAGGTCTCCATAAAAAAACCGCGGTCGTCCCCGAACGGCTCGGGTTCCACAATGACGATCTCGCCCAGATGTACAGACCCCATCCTCATCTGTCCCATAACTCGCCCTCACTTTCCTGAATTTGCGGACTGCACTTTCCACAATAGTTCGCCTTGCGTGCCATTCACTGCAACCTCGTGGACCGACGCGGACTCCAGAGAAACCAGGCTGGAGTGCGTCTGCGTCGGATCTTCTCCGGCGGCCAAGCGCAACAAGAATTCTTCGTATTGATCGGTAATCGTTTCCCAGCTATAGGCCTTGCGAATCCGTTCCCGAGCCCGGCGCCGGAATTCCGCAGCCAACTCCGGATGATCCTCCACGTTCTGAATTTTTCTCGTCAGGTCGTCGGCGTCGCGTTTGAACAAAGTTCCGTACTTGCCCAGGACTTCCGCATTCGACGGCGTGTCGAGCGCCAGCACGCAGTTCCCGCAGCCCAACGCTTTCAGCAGCGACGGATTCGTTCCGCCCATGCTGTGTCCGTGGACATACGCATATGCGTTGCAATGCAACTCTTTCATCTTCTCGCGCTCGGCCACGTGGCCCAGAAACCGCACGCGCGAATCTTTCCCCTGCTTCAGCCGCTCCACAAACTCGCTGCGGTAATTCGCTTCGCCCGCAATCGCCAGCAACCGCTGACTGCGCACTTGTTCGAATGCCTTCACAATCAAATCCGCGTTGTTTTCCGGTACCAGCCGGCTCGCGATCAGGTAATACTCGAATGGTTCTAGACCGTATTGGCGCACCACCTCGACGTTTTTTGACGTTTCAATTGTCGCTCCGCACGGGATACACGCCGAACTCGTCCCGAATTCTTGCCAATAGAGCCGCTGCATGTCGCTTGTGTCGGTTATGACGGCCCGCGGGCAAATCTTTCCTGCCCAACGCGCGCTCCAGTATAAATACGCCTTGCCCATGGCCCCCCACTTGTCCCTTCTCCAATCCATCCCGTCGACCATAATCGCCACGCGCTTGCCGAACAGCCGCGGCACAATGCAAAACGGCGCGCTCGGCAGGTTCCACACCACGATCACGTCCGTCCGCCTGAAAAGCACGTGCACTATCGAAAGGAGTGTGTGCGTCGGCGTCCCCAGCACTTTTGTTTCAAGGTGCGACAGGTAGACGAGCCGCACGCCGCGATACCACGTCGGCCGTTCACGAAACAGCCCGCGCCGGCAATACACCGTAACGTCGTGCCCGCGCGCGGCCAGCCGCGGCGCCAGCTGCACCATCACTTCTTCCGCCCCGCCATAGCAGTGGGGAATCCCCCGCGTCCCGCAAAACGCGATGCGTAGCTTCCTTTGAAGCGTTCTTTGCGCCTGGTCATTCATTGAAAAAAGGGCAACGCACAAGTCGCGTAGTTATCCGGCGTCATACGGCGCCCGCAACTCTTTCATACACGCCAACCGTCTGCTCGGCGGCCTTCTTGAAGCTGAAGCTGGCACTACGGACGCGTCCAGCCTCGCCGAGCCTCCGTCTCAGGCTTGCGTCGGCCAAAAGTGTCCTGAGCCCTTGCGCTATCGACTCGTGGCTCCAAGGATCCACCAGAACTGCCGCGACTCCGGCCACTTCCTCGAGCGATGAGCCATAAGAAGTCAGCACTGGCAGTCCACAAGCCATCGCTTCAATCACGGGCAAGCCAAAGCCTTCGAAGATCGAGGGATAGACAAACGCTTCCGCTGCGTTGTAAAGAGCCGGCAAATCGTCCGAAGGAACATATCCGGTGAAAACCACGGAATCTTGCAATCCAAGAGACTCTGCATGCGCTTGAACGTTTACCGCCATCCAATCTTTGTTGCCCACAAGCACGAGCTTTTCCTCGGTGCCTTCTTTTTTGACCTGTGCGAACGCGGAGAGGAGCCGCCGCAGGTTCTTTCGTTCTTGAAGCCGCCCTACGTAGAGTAGAAAGCGTGCTTGGATGCCATACTTTCTTGCAACTTCCTCCCGGCATGCATTCTTATCGCGGGGAAAGAAGTCCGCACCAGCCCCTTCGTGCGTTACGGTGATCTTGTTCGGATTGATGTGATAGGTTTTTGCAATGTCTTTCTTAGAGAATTCCGACACGGTAATGATGTGATCCGCTCGCTGCGCGGAGCGCCGAATCAGCAGCCTGGAGCGCAACGTCTCGAACTTCGAAAAAAACTCCGGAAAATGCTCATGCGCGATGTCAGGAATCGTAGTCACCGTTTTACAGCGGCAAAAGGGTGGAAGAATGTGTTGTGCGTGAAATAGGTCGAGATCTTCTCTTTGGAACTCTATTGGAAAACCTAGAGGAATTCGCCAACATGGAGTGGCAGGGCGAATACGCTTTAAACGAAACTGCTCCTTTACCGGCATTCGCTGCACGGCTGCGTCTCGCGTGTAATAGAGGACATACGTTTTTCCGTTTCCCGGTATATCTGCCAGGTTCCGCAACAACTGCTCGTAATAGGTCTCGTTTCCCGCCGAGCCGCTCCCGATGGTATGCGCGTCAATTCCAATGACCATGAGATTTCCTAGTCAAATTCAACTTAGCGCTTTTGGGGGTTTCGCAGAGGCAAGCAGCGCCGCGGGAAGAGGAGAGGACGCAGGATTGGCACACATTTTCAGAAATGCCCAAATGCCTTCCAAAACTGCTCGCGCAGATCGAGCGTCCCCGCGGTAAATGCTCAGAAAAATGTAGAACAATACATGGCGAAAGACAAAATTCGGCAGGAACGAAGCCCATTGTATTGTTGTCGCATGCTTGTGCATGAGCCACAGCAGGTTGCGTGTCCCCATAAACTTCCTCACGTGCTCGCCAGCGTTTTTCCGATGATCGATGCCTTCTTTATGCCAGAGCGCGGCCTTTGGCGCGAATCGAATCTCATTCCCGGCCTTGCGGGCACGAAGGGAAAGGTCGAGATCCTCTGCGTTTCCCCAGAACTGCTCGTCGAAGAGACCAACTTTTTGCAGTAACGCTGTGCGGATTAGCATCGCGCAGCCGGTTGCCCAGTCCAACTCACGGCTGTGGTCAAATTGACCCTTGTCTTCTTCTTTCCGTCCCAAATGTTCGGGAATCCCATGCCACAGATTAAAAGCGCCGCCGGCCCACCACAATCGGTTCGGGAAATCCCAGAAATAAATCTTTGGCGAGATGATTCCCGCTTTTGGATGGCGTTCTGCTTCCTCGAGCAAGGCGCTAAGGAAGTTCTGATCCACCACCGTGTCGTTGTTCAGCAACAGTACGTATTCTGCTCCACTCTTCATGGCATACTGCATCCCGATGTTGCACCCGGCTGCGAAGCCCAGATTCCTTTCCTGTGGTAGCACGGTAATCCTGGCAAATTCTCTGCGAAGAGATCCTACGGAGTTATCGTGTGAGCCGTTATCCACAACCACGATTTCGTACTCATTCGTGTTCATAGCGAGCAGGCTGCGAATGCATTGCGCGGTCATCTCCCCGCTGTTCCAATTCAAAATAATTACGGCGGTTCGTGCGCTCATTTCTGAGGTGGAGTTGCGAGGGTCGTTCTTAGCGCAAGGCGGCAGCGCTGGTGCGAATCGCGCTGCCTGTTGCCTTTGCCTGCTCGAGAATGAGCGCCGCCCAGTCAATCGTGGGTGAGAGCGCATGCGTGTCCAGGTGCGTCGCGATCCCTGGCACGGGCACCCAGAGTTTCATTCGCTTGCCAAACAGGATTTGCCGCCCGCCGTAGAACCAGCTCTTCGCCATGATTCTGGCGAACTTGGCATTCTGCATAGCAAATCGGAAGAACAGAAGAGGGTTGAAGACCGCCTCTTTGGTCAAGCTGAGCCATAGAGCACAATCCCCGTTGCGCCGGCAATAGGTTCGAAAAATCCGCTGCGTCTGCCGCAAAGTTACTTTCCGGGTAAGGAACGTGAAGCACGTCGACGCCGCGGTTCTCCAATGATGATCAGCGTGGACCTGAATCCATTTCGGGCGCCGGTGAATCTTGAGCGTGTAGCAGTCGAGGTGGTCGTACGGCGAAATAAAGTCCGCGTCTTTGTGGCACCGCAGGAAATCTACCATTCGTGGAAATTGACCTGGCAGGTAGACGTAATCGTCTTCCGCAAAATAGACGAGTTCGCTGTCCGTTTGTTCCAGCAAGATGTCAATTTGTTTTCCAAAAGTTGTCCGGTTTCCTGCCCCTTGGAAACGAAGCAGAACCAAATCCTGGGGCTCGAAATATTTTCGAAACACGTTTTCGTATTCTTCCGGACAGGCATCCAGCAAAGCCCAAACTTTTACCCGCAGGTTTCCCAGCGA
>JAWOLO010000054.1:0-11801 GCA_033853375.1 Terriglobia bacterium | reverse complement strand
TTGCAGGGCACTTACTTCGCCGGCACAGACCGCGCGGCGAAATTATTCCCGCAGCAACATCAAAGCGTCCCGCGCAGGCCGAGCGCGTCAGCGTGTTCGCGCATCGCGCGGATGCAGAACCCGATGTGTTCTTCGAGCGGGAGGCCGAGTTCTTCGGCGCCTTTGCGCACGTCTTCGCGGGAAACGCCTTTGGCAAAGAGTTTGTCTTTCATGCGGCGCTTCACGGAATCGACCTCGAGATCGAGAATACTTTTCGACGGGCGCACGTAAGCGCAGGCGGTGAGGAAGCCGGCAATTTCGTCACACGCAAAAAGCGTATGCTCCAGCGCGGATTGGCGCGGCACGTTGCAGTAATCGGCGTGCGAAAGGATGGCGCGCACGATTTCTTCCGAATAGCCTTGCTCACGCAGGATTTTCGCGCCTTCCGAGGGGTGGCCCTGGTCGGGAGAGTGCTCTTGATTCGGCCAGCGTTCGTAGTCGAAGTCGTGAAGCAGGGCTGCGAGGCTCCAAGTTTGTTCGTCGGCGCCGGATTTGCGGGCGTAGGCGCGCACGCAGGCTTCCACGGCGAGCATGTGTTTGCGGAGCGATTCGGATTGTGTGTACTCGCAGAGCAGTTTCCAGGCGTCTTCGCGCGTCGGCATGCCGTTTTCTCCCCCTCACACAAAGAACAAGGTAAGAACGAACAGTGTAGCGCAAGCCGCTTAAAGTGGGTCGTTCCTCAAACTCTTTTGGCGGTCTTCCGGTGCTTATGTTGCGCTCGGTGTTTTGTGTCCAGCGGTTGGAACTACAGTTCCGTCGGCGGGAGCTTGCGCGCAAGAACCCGGGCAAGTGGCAGCGCCGAAAAAGCCGGCGTCGAACCTGCTTACGGCAGGCGGCCGCCTCACTCCAAACTCGGGGAAGCGTGGAAAAGAAGCCACAAGGCCTATGGCGCCGGTTGGAAGGGTCCACAAGGGCAGGTAGAAAAAGGAAGGGCGTCGCGGAGCGGCTGGACGAAAGGACAGCGAAAAGAGGGCGTAAAGAGGGAAAACTGACGGAGCAAATCGAAAAAAAGTACAAAAATACTCTTGACAGAAAAATGCCATTCACACGATACTCGCGCAGCGCCAGTAACTGCCTTCCCCGAGAAACGTTCCGACGTTCCTCTCCTATCCGCACGCCGGAAATACAGTCAGCAAGGAGCACCGGTGGCGGCACAACAAAAAGATGATCTGAATTCGCTCGAGATGGACCGGGAAGTCATTCGATGCAAAACTTGTGGACTGGTACAGTACCGGACGCGCACGGGCAATTGCCGGCGATGCGTGCGCGCGTTGCCTCAGCGGCTGGAGTTCATGATTCCTCCTCCGGCGCCGCCGGAGGAAGCCGCCGCTGAGCCTGCGTCGGAGAAGCTGATCAACCAGGCGACGGTGGAGAACATTGGGCAGCGGATTCGCCAGTTGCGCGAATCGCGCTCGATGACCCAGAGCCAACTGCAATCGCGCTCGAAAGTCTCGCGCTCCTATCTCTCGAGAATCGAAAGCGGGCAAATGACGCCCAGCCTCGGCACGCTGGAGAAAATCTCGGAAGCGCTGAACGTGGGGCTGAACCGGTTTTTCATCCCGGAATCGGACGGTGAAGCGCTGTTGGAGGATCCATTCATCCAAGGATTGCGGCCGTTCCTGCGGCAATTGGACTGGGAGCAATGGCAGTCGATCCTGAAGAGGCTACAGGCGATCAGCGATCATGTTCACACGGCACCGGTGAACCTCCGCCCTATCGGTAACCCGGCGCGGCTTCCGCAAAACGCGCCGGCGAATGGCAACGGAAGCGGTCATATCGGGCCGGGCCATTCGAATGGCGTTGGCCATACACACATGCATCCGCAGGGCTATCCCTTGAGGCAACCGGCAACATCTTTCGCTCCACAGAGCAGGCCTTTCGGAACTCCGAGCAAGCCAGCGTTTTTGAGGCCGCTGGCGCGATAATTCTCGTTTCGATCTTGAAAAATTTGACGCGGCGTGACCCTAGGGTTGCGCCGCGTTTTTGTCTGTGGAGTTTTGTGAAAGGCGAAAGGTCACTCTCGGATGACGGAGACTTTGGCTGCTGGGACTTCGAGGCGAATCAGACGGTGGCTGTTATCGAGCAGGAGCAGAATTTCGAGGTCGGAAGAGGTGACCTTAAGTCCTTCGTAAGTCTTGCCGTCGGCCGTGGCCGAGCCGGTAGAGACGACGTTCACTGTGCCTGGAGTCAATTCTTGCGGGATGAGCACAGGGAAACTCTGTTCGCCGCCTTTGGACCAGTCGTAAATGCGCGCGAGAACGGCGTATTGGTAGTAAAGATTGTTGTCGAGCACGGCAATGAGCGGAGAATTGAAAGAGAGATCCTGCTGGAAGGGACGCGCGCCTTGCATCTCGAGGGTGATGCGAGCAATGCCGTTGGCGAAGAGGATGTGCGCGCCGCCGTTTTTCTGTGCCTGCGCCGTCCACTCGTAGCTGATCGGAGCGCCGTTGGATTGCAGCGTAAGCGAACCCGTGACTTTGCTGGGAGCGCCTTCGGGCGGCTTGATGTCCGATGAGCCTTTGGCGAGCCAGCCGCCTTCGGCCGGCGCAATCTCAAACTCTTCGTGGCCAACGGTCTGACCGGCGAGTTTAATAGTGAATTTTCCTTTGTCTTGGACAAGAACGCCGCTTGCGGCCGGTTTTTTCTGACTAGCGGAGGACAAGGCGGCGCAAGCTACAAGTCCAATGGTTAATCCCATGCCGACAGTTTTGAAGTTCACGGTGTGTCTTACCCCCGTGGGTATTGTCTCTCAGGGGAGAGGTTTCTCAACCACGAGATGCGCCTGGTTGCCCCCGGAGGCAACAATACCCAGCCGCAGGATTTGCGAGACGATTTCAGCGGGTTCGCCAGAGCTGTCCACACGATAGTCGGCCAGTTGATAGGAGGGCAAGCGCTGCGCATAAAGGGCGCGGAAGCTGGCTTCGTCTCGGAAGAGCGGACGGCCGGTCATGGTCATGCAGCGGGAAAGCAGAACCTCAATCGGCGAATCGAGCCAAAGAACGGGAACGCCGGCAGAGCGGAGAAACTCGGGGCAACCCGGCTGCGCATAAGTCCCTCCACCGAGAGCGAGGACGGTTCCCTGCTTGAGCTCGGAAGCGCGCCCTAGGGCAGCGCGGAGCTGGTCCGCCTCAAGCTGGCGGAAATAGGCTTCGCCCAGGCGCTCAAAAATTTGTGGGATGGAGAGACCTGCGGATTCCTCGATGCGGTCGTCGAGATCCACGAAGCGCCACGCGAGCTGGCGGGCTAGGAGGGTACCAACAGTGGTTTTGCCGGAACCCATGAATCCGGCGAGGCAAAGAATCGTTGGACGCGGTGAAAGGCCGCGCGAAGGAGGTGTAGTTGTCACGCAAGCGAGCGCGAAGGGCTATTAGTCGCGCTTCAAGATTCGAATTGTACCACTGTAGGTGGAGAGTTCTACTTTGGCCAAGCCCGCGCCGAAAGTGCCGAAAAGTCCCTTGAACTTCGATCCAAGACGTCCGACGGTGCTGTGGGAATCCGGCTTGAGAAAGGCTGCCGCCTGATTGTCCACTGTGCCGGTAGCGGTCTGTGCTTTGAGGTCGAACGAATCGTTGCCCGAGAAGCGCACTTCCACGAGACCCTTGCCGCTCTTCATGGAGTAAAGTCCGGTCCGGATGAAGTCGCCGTCAAAAAGAATGTTGCCGGTCATCGTGTGGAGATTTACATTGGTGAGCGCGGGTTGAAGGATCTGAGCGCCGCCACCAACGGAATTGAAATCCAGTTTGCCCGCGCATTGCGTGCAAACGAGGGAACCGCCCGTAGTTTTCACGATGATATAGCCGGAAACTTCTTTCAGGTGGACATCTCCCGCGATGCTCTCGAGGGTCATGTCGCCCATCACCTGTTCGACATAAATCAGGCCGTTTTCGGTTTTGAGCTGAAGTTCGGTTTCTTCCGGAACCGTCAACTGCAAACTGGTTTCGAGATCGAGGGGCTGCGCTGAGGCATCCAGAACGCTGGCGGTGACGTCGACGCGGTCGCCCGCCTGCTCCATTTCGAAATTGACTTTATTGGAGTTTTGATTCGCGACGACGACAACTTCATGGTTCTTGGAGGATTTTACCTCGATCCGGCCGTTGGCCACATTCTGAATCACTACGACGGGCCGCCCCGTCACCTGGTAATGCCTCTCGATGCGCTGGCTGGCAGCTATGGCGGGCACTCCCGAGCCAAGCGCCACAGCGGAGCACAGAAGCAGCGTGATGCTCCGTCCCATCGACCTGGTGCACATGTTAGTTGACACTCCTTCCGCGATCCATCATCGCGGCAAGCAATTCCGCTTTTTGCTGATAGGCGCTGTAGAGATACTCGCGCGCCAGTTCGTCCTGCGGCGCCTGCCTTAGATGACGCTCGCAGTCAGCAATAAAATCATCAATTTCTTGCAGGTTTTGCTCGAGGGCTGCATCTACAGGGGAGGTGCCGGCCAAGTGCATGTTCCTCATATCGATTTCCTGCTGGTTCAACTGTTTCACGGTGGCAACGATATCCGGTGGAACCAGGAGGGCCTCGGGGCGAGGTTGGGCAGACTGGCGAAGCTGTAGAATCGCGGCTGCCGCGATAATGGCGCCAACGGTGACGGTTGCCAATGCGCGGCTGCGGAAGAATTGGCCAAAACCAACCCACCAAGAGGCAGGCTCTTCCTTCGCCGCAGTCACTGGTTCCTTGATGATGCCTTCGCTTTCGAGCTGTGCCCGGAGGGCAATCCAGACGCGAGAGGGCGGTTCCACTTCAGCGGGCAATTCGCGCGCGGCTGAAACAATTGTTTCTAGATCGGCGATGTAGCCCTGGCAGTGCGGGCAACGAGCAACGTGCATCCGCGCTGCTTCCGGCAATGGCGCCAAACCTTCCTGTTCAAGAACCTCTTCGACGTCCCTGCACTGCATGGTGCTCACTCCAAGCAGATGGCAGCCGGTTCTGCGGCCTGCTCCGCTTCTTTCAGCTTCTTCCTAGGGCCCAATTTCCTGGCGTCACGGGATCGCACACACCCCTGAAGTGCGTTCATTGTAGCTCAATCGTCGTGCGCCGTCTGCGTTCTCGCAGCGTGGCGTTCCTGCCGCGCCTGAGCGCGCAGTTCCTCCTGCAACAAATCCCTCAGACGAGTCCGCGCTTTGTGCAACTGCGATTTCGAATTGCCAACGGAACAACCCATGATTTCCGCAATCTCGTTGTGTTCGTAACCTTGAACGTCGTGCAGCACAAACACCGTCCGATATCCCGGTGGCAATTTTTCCACCGAGCGTTCCAAATTGACGCGATCCACCGCACCGGTCAAACGCAAATCCGGTGCGCCAATGTCTTTTCTCGGGCCGCCTGTTTCTTCGTCGGGCTCCGTCGTTTCTTCGAGTGAGGCCACCGGAAGTGACTTTTTCCTCAGGCGCATCAACACGACGTTGACGGTCATGCGATGCAGCCATGTCGAGAATGCCGACTCCCCCCGGAAGGTGCCAATCTTGCGGAAGAGCTGAAGGAAAGCTTCCTGCATCAGGTCTTCCGCGTCCGCCGGATTATTGACCATCCGGAGACACAAGGCATAAACGCGGCGACTGTGCAGTTGATAGAGAAACTCAAACGCAGCGGCGTCACCCGCCTGGGCCAGCCGGATAGCTTCCGCTTCAGTCACCGGTTTGGTGGCCTGCCGGGAAGTCGACGCATTCGGAGCGCTTGGTCGGTTTCGGGCCAACGGTCCAATTGCGGCGCATCCACCCGTTCGGATGCACCGAGTCCCCCTTTGAGTTGTCCTGACTTTCACCTGCCGGAGCCAAAGAGACACCCCGAGAAAGCCCCTTACTTCCATCAAGGTGTTCAGGCTCCTGCGGGCGAGCAGGTAAGGTTATTGTCCCGCGAATGCGTTCAAACGTCTATGGCGTGTTCTGATGGGCTCTGGGAATTCGGATTGATCACGGATGGTTTTCTCAAAGTCCCCAAGCTGCGAGGCAGGAAGAACAACAAGGAAGGACTTCAACAACACTACGGTTTCCCGGAGGCACGTATTCAGATCATAGTGGTAAAGGTCCACTTCATGCCACCCCCGCTCGGGGTCGGGATATACGCCTTCCGCTAGGTTATCGGCGACATTCCGGAAGTCTCGGTCCAGATCTTCGACCATCTCTCCAAGTGTGCTGACTTTATGAAGGAATTGAAGCCTGTGGGAAAAGAGCACCTTGTCCAGGAGCCCGCTCATGCGTGCTGAGCGCTGGCCTCTCGAACCGTGGTAGTTTTCAGGATCCAGCGGGGCGGCATTCGGAACCGTCCCGTAGTGCTTGGCGTGTTCGTGCAGCGCCCGCAGCGTGCCGGCGAGCGGGTGAGTCAATCGTCCGCAAAGCTCAGAACTCATGCCGATGGTGCTCAAAGCCTTGGCCAGCAGCCCTGCAAGTTTGAGCTCAATCGCCTCGTTCAGAGAAACACTGAACATGTTGTACAGCAACTCGAGGTGACGCTCGTGTTCCTGGAAGATTAGAGCCTTTTCCTCGGGCAAACACGCACGCCAATCTTGCTGGACAGACCTGCCGCGGGATAAAAGGGGGCGGCTGTCGGCTTTCAAGAGGGGCCTCCCAGGGCACTGGCGGGGAAGTATATCAAAGGAATTTCCACCACTACTACTACTACTTTCTGACGGCCGCCGCACGCAAGCCGAGCGGGTCCGGTAGCCTCTCCCCCATACTCTAGGGACTTGGGCCTGCTCAAGCCAATGCTGTATCGGACAGTTGCCTTCCATCTGATTCACTGGATTGACATTGGCCGTTTCTTGCTCCAAGAAGTGAGCGCCGCTATACTCGGTCTCCACCTTCGCGGAAAGGATATTCTCCTTGGAGTTCGAGCCACGCGAGCAGTTTGAGCAGCGCCTAAAGAAGATCGAGCAGATCCGGGCGCTGGGCCACAATCCTTATCCTTGCGAATTCCGCTGGACGGACACGGCGGCAAAACTGGTGGAACAATTTGGCACTGCTACCGCCGCCGAACTGGAGGCCAACCAACACGAAGTGAGGGTTGCGGGCCGCATCATTTCTATCCGGTTGATGGGCAAAGCAGGATTTGCTCACTTGCAGGGCGCCGGGAAGCGCATTCAGATCTATGTGAAGAAAGATGCCGTGGGCGAAAAAGGGTTCCAACTGTTTCATTTGCTGGACCTGGGGGATTCCATCGGGGTTCGCGGCCACCTGTTCCGAACCAAAACGAATGAATTGAGCATCTGGGTGGACGAGATTTTCTTTTTGGCGAAGGCTTTGCTCCCTTTGCCGGAGAAATGGCACGGCCTTACCGACGTAGAGCTGCGTTACCGCCAGCGCTATCTGGACCTTATCGCCAACGAGAAATCGCGCCAGGTCTTTGTGACCCGCGCGCGGATCATCCAGGAACTGCGCCGGTTCTTCGATGCGCGGGGGTATATCGAAGTCGAGACGCCGATGATGCACCCCATCCCTGGCGGTGCTGCCGCGCGCCCTTTCATCACGCATCACAACACGCTGGACATCAACTTATATTTGCGCATCGCGCCGGAACTCTATCTGAAGCGATTGACCGTCGGGGGATTCGATCGCGTTTACGAAATCAACCGGAACTTTCGAAACGAAGGCATTTCGACGCAGCATAACCCCGAATTCACCATGCTGGAATTCTACGAAGCTTACAGCAACTATCGCGACCTGATGGACATGAATGAGAAGCTGTTCGCGCTGGTCGCGAAGAGCATCACGGGTTCAACCACGGTTAAGTATGGCGACACCGACCTGGACTTTTCCAAAATGGAGCGGCTGTCCATGCGGGAAGCGATCGTCAAGTATTGGCCGCGAGAGGCGGGCGAGACTCCCACTCTTGAAATGCTTGCTGCTTCGGGAGGTGCGCGGGAAGCAACGAGCAGATACAACGCCTGGGCGAAAAAGAGCGGAGCGCCCTATGCTGCGTCCAAAGGCGAATTGACCGACGGCGAATGGACGGGGCTGCTCTTTGAAACCATCGCGGAAGACAAACTTGTTCAGCCGACGATTTTGTATGATTTTCCGACAGACATTTCTCCGCTTTCCAAGCAGAAACCTGAAGATCCTTCTTTGGCTGAGAGATTCGAAATTTTCGTGGCGGGAATGGAAGTGGCCAACGGTTTCTCGGAATTGAACGACCCGGCAGAGCAGGAGCGGAGGTTCCTTGCACAAATCGCGCAGGGCGGCGAGGAAATGCCGAAACAACTCGACGTCGATTACATTCGCGCGCTTTGTCACGGCATGCCCCCCACCGCGGGAGAAGGGATTGGCATTGACCGCCTGACGATGCTGCTGACCGACTCGCCTTCGATTCGAGACGTCATTTTGTTTCCGCTGCTGCGGCCGGAAGGCGGCGGGGAATCAAGTAACACTTCCGAAGCGCACGGCGCGTAACGTATTCTTCCAACGACAATGCGATTCGAATGGTTCGTAGCCCAGCGCTACCTGCGGTCGCCTTACCGTCCGGCAGTGCTGCGCCTGGTCACGCTCTTGTCGGTGCTTGGCGTGACCGCGGGCGTGGCGACGCTGGTGATTGCGTTGTCCATGAACACCGGATTCCGTGAAACGCTGCAAGATCGCCTGCTCGGCGTGACTGCTCACATCTCGCTTACCCGTCCCGGTTCAGGTGGAATCAAGAACTACGAGGAGATTGCAAAGAAACTCGCGGATGTGCCCGGAGTACGCTCAGTTACGCCTGCCGTCTATCAGACCGTCTTGCTTTCTTTCGGTGGAGAGGCGCGCGGGGTAGTGACCAAGGGCGTAGATGTGGGGCGCGAGCGCAAAAGTGATGAAGCGCTGCAGCGCATCGTCGCAGGCAAACTGGACTTTTCTCCCGACGCGGACGGCATCGACGCGCTGCTTGTCGGCAAACTCCTTGCTGATGAATGGAAAATTTCCCCCGGCGATTACGTCACCATCACCAGTCCTCAAGGGAGGCTGACCCCTTTCGGGTTGATTCCGCGAACGCGCCGGTTTCGAGTCTCGGGCATCTTTGATTCCGGCTTCTACGATTACGATGAGAACTGGTGTTTCATGACGCTTGCCGCCGCGCAGGGTCTCGCCGGTGCCGGCGATCTGGTGAATGTGCTGGAGTTCCGCGTGAACCAGCCGGAGCACGCCGCCGGGATTGCGGAGGAAATTCAGCATGCAGCGGGGCAAGGTTTTTCGGCCACGACCTGGATGGAAGAGAACCATGCGCTCTTCCGGGCCTTGCGTTTGGAAAAACTGGTCACCGCTATTTTCATTGGATTGATCACTTTCGTGGCCGGAATCAATATCCTGGTGGTTCTCTCCATGACCGTAACGGACAAGGCTCGAGACATCGCCGTGCTGCGCTCTTTGGGCGCGCGCCGTGAGCAGATTCGCAAAATTTTTCTCTGCCAAGGAATCACGATCGGAGCAATAGGCACACTCGCAGGGCTCATTCTCGGATACGCGTTCTCGTTTGTTTCCGGCAGCTATCATTTGATTCCCCTCGACCCGCAGGTTTACGCAGTGCCTTACGTTCCTTTTCATCCCAGCCTGTTTGACGGATTATGGATTACGGTGGTGGCGATGGCGATTTCCATTGGGGCTACGATATTGCCCGCGCGCGCCGCAGTCCGTTTGCTTCCCGTTGAAATTCTTCGATTTGAGTAAGGACGAAAAAGGCAGGAGAATACACCTTATCCAGGGCTTGATTTGGTGCACCGTTTGCTCCTGCCAGGGTAGAGAGGCGGGCGTGCGCAGGCTGGGGAATTTCCCACACCCCGAACTGGTCTGCAAGCCTGCCGCAAGCTATTGAAAATGGAAAGATTAGATGCATTTTAGTTTGCGGGGAAGTTGCCCTTTTTTCGGCAGGCAAGATATGGGCGAAAAAGGGAACTATTTGGGTCGTTTGACCTCCTTTTGGGTTGCAGCCGAGTAGGCACGTACGTTGCACAGGGAGCATCTAATTATCAAGACCACACGGTCGGCGAAAGGAAATAACGCGACAAAAGTGCAATGAACCCCGAAGCACAACCCGCAGGCTCCACACGAAGCAGTGAATTGGCGATGGCGCGAGTGGTGATGGAATCGCGCGGGCTGAAGAAAAATTACGGGAGCGGCCAAAAAATCATCCCGGTTTTAACCGATGCCAACCTGGTTTTGCGACAAGGCGAGATGGTTGCGGTGGTAGCACCCTCGGGAGCGGGGAAAAGTACTCTGCTGCACTTGCTTGCTGCGCTAGACACGCCAACGAGCGGTACAGTATACTTCGATTCGAAAGCCCTTGAAACAAATGATGACGCGGCGCTCGGAGAGTTTCGCAATCGCGCGGTGGGCTTTTTGTGGCAGCGGCATCAGTTGCTGCCGGATTTTACGGCTGCGGAAAACGTAGCCATGCCGCTGTTATTGCGCGGCGAAAGTTTCACTTCGGCGCTGGATAAGGCGCGGAAGTGGCTCGCGGAGGTCGGGCTGGAAAATCGGGCCGATCACCGCGCAGGGGAACTCTCGGGAGGGGAACAGCAGCGCGTGGCGATTGCCCGGGCGCTCGTCACTGGGCCGTCCGTGCTGCTGGCAGATGAACCTACCGGAGATTTGGACGAGCAGAATGCTTGGGCCATGTTTGAGTTGCTGGAACGGTTGCATCGCGTGCACAAGTTGACCTCGCTCATTGCTACGCACAACCTCGCGCTCGCTGCGCGTTGCGATCGTATCCTGGGACTGGAGCATGGCGTTCTGCGGTCCCGCGAGGCTTCCGCCATCGCGGGGGAGGGCCCGGGGGGAGAAGCGAGCTAACGTGTTCGAACGGTATACAGAGAAAGCGCGTCGCGTCATATTCTTTGCGAGATACGAAGCCAGCCAGTATGGCAGTCCTTATATTGAAACAGAGCATTTGCTGCTCGGTTTGATGCGCGAGGACAAAGCTCTGGCCAACCGCTTCCTCCGCCAGCAAGGATCGATCGAATCCATTCGCAAAGAGATTGAAGCTCGCATCACCATTCGCGAGCGCATTTCCACTTCGGTTGAGGTGCCGCTCAGCGCGGAGTGCAAGCGCATCCTGAACATGGCCGCCGAAGAAGCGGAGCGCCTCGGCCACAAGCACGTTGGCACGGAACATTTGCTGCTCGGCATTCTGCGTGAGGAAAAGTGCTTTGGCTCGGAGATTTTGATGGAGCGCGGCCTGCGCCTCTCGACGCTACGCGAAGAGCTTGCGCGCACTTCGGGGGAGAAAACCGCGGCGGCGCGGCCCAAGGAGACTTCTCTGCTTGCCGAATTCAGCCGCGACCTGACGCAAGCGGCAGGCGAAGGTTCCCTCGATCCGCTGGTTGGACGCGAGAACGAAGTCGAGCGCGTGATTCAGATTTTGTGCCGGCGCACGAAGAACAACCCTGTGCTCATCGGCGAACCGGGTGTTGGCAAGACCGCCATCGTCGAGGGCCTGGCGCAGCGCATCGCTGACGGCGACGTTCCTCCTTTTCTCGCCGACAAACGCATCCTTTCTCTGGATCTTTCCTTGATCGTTGCAGGAACGAAGTATCGTGGCCAATTCGAAGAACGTCTCAAAACCATCATGAAAGAATTGATGGAGAGCCAGAACGCCATCGTTTTTATCGATGAGCTGCACACCCTAGTTGGGGCCGGTTCGGCGGAAGGGTCGCTGGACGCCGCCAACATCTTGAAGCCTGCGCTCTCTCGCGGGGAGATTCAATGCATCGGCGCGACCACGCCGGGTGAATATCGCAAATCGGTGGAGAAGGACCGCTCGCTCGAGCGCCGTTTCCAAGCCGTGAAAGTGCCCGCTCC
>JAWOLO010000053.1:0-3751 GCA_033853375.1 Terriglobia bacterium | reverse complement strand
CCCAAAATGCGTGGCCACATGATCGGGGAGTTGTGTCGCTGACCAAGCGAGAAAAGCCCCAAAAATGATGCAAAGAACCACCAGAATGGTAACGGGCGCTTTCCTGGTCTTCAAATCCGACATACTTGCCTGCTCATCTTGTCGTGACTTTCAACGCCTTCGGTTCCTCGGCGTAAAACTCCACAAATCCACAGTCTGCGCAGACCCATGCGCGCATTGTCAGCGGCGGAATGAAAGTCCCGGTGAGCCGCCGGTTTGAAATTCGGTTTTCTTCGTGATGATTTTTCTTCGGCTATTCACCTCGAAAGCTCTTCTTCCTTCTTCACCGTGCGTCTTCTTCCGAGCTGTCTTTCGGGTTTGATTTTGCGAGCGTTTTCTTGCGACTTGGGCCGCGATGAGTTGCCAGCCCAGTCGGCGGAAGTGCCGTTGTTGCAAGAAGTTCTTTTCTCCCGATTACCGTAACGGGCATCACCAGCATTACTGTCCGGCCCCGGCTTGTCGTCAGGCCAGTAAGGGGGCCAGTCAACGCCGCTGGAGGGGCACCCGCTTCGGTCGCGACTACTTCCGGGGCGATAAAGCAGTCCGCCGCGTGCGGGACTGGCGCCAAGAGCATCCGGGCTACTGGAAAAAACAGAAGCCGCGCTCTCAAAGGACTCAAACTCCTGATCCCAAATCAGTTAACCCTGAGCAGAGATCTTGTAACGTACCTCTCAGCCCTCTCCGTACGTTACAAGATTTCTGCCTGACGCAAGATCCTGCCTTTGTGGGGCTTATCTCCATGGTGACAGGCAGTACGTTACAAGAGGACATAGCCGCTACGACCCGAAATTTGTTACTCAAGGGGCAGAACATCCTGGGTCTGAAAATTCCCGGGCAACCGTCATCCACCACACCGTCATCGCATGAAAAAACATCTGCTCCGTCCGGATCGCCTTCGCCAAGTGCCCACCGGGTTTAATTGGGTGGACCACCGCCTGGTCCGCCAAAACTATCTCGACCGCTGTGATTGCGTGGACTTGGCTCTCTATCTGTTTCTGGTCACCGTCTCCGACCCCCAGGGGTTGAGCTACTATTCCGACCAGGCCATTTGCCGCCGCCTGCGGATCGAACCCGCCACGCTGAGCGCCGCACGAGCCCATCTGCAAAAAGCCGACCTGATCGCTTACCAAAAGCCGCTCTACCAGGTTCTGTCTCTGGATCAGTCCTCCGAGCCGGCGTCCTCGTCAGCTTCGCCCCGGACTGCAGAAGTTCAGTCCCTGGCTCAGATCCTCAACCGCGCTCTGAAAGGAGGGGCGGCATGATCGACTATCAAACCTTCTGCCAAATCCGCCAACTCCACGATCAAAAGGGCCTCGAAGCTTACCAGATCGCCCAGGAGTTGAAGCTCGATCCGCAAACCGTCAAAAAGTGGATCGGTCGAACTCGTTACCAGCGCAGGCAATCGCCTAAGCGCCCCAGCAAGCTGGATGCATTCAAGGGACAGATCGTCGCCATGCTGGAACGCTTTCCTTACACCGCCCAACAGATCTTGCAGCAACTCCGCAAGCAGGGGTATGCCGGCGGCTACAGCATCCTCAAAGAGTTGGTTCGCCAACTGCGTCCGCCGCGCAAACCCGCCTTCCTTATGCTGGATTTTGCCATCGGCGAATGTGCCCAGGTCGATTGGGGCCAATACGGCTCGGTCCAAGTCGGTTCGACCCGTCGGCGCCTGAGTTTCTTTGTGATGGTTCTGTGCTACAGCCGCATGATGTATTTGGAGTTCACCCTTTCGGAGGCCATGGAGCAGTTTCTCAGTTGCCATCGGCGCGCGCTGGAGTTTTTTGGCGGATCCACCCGCAAAGTAATGATCGACAACCTGAAGGTCGGAGTCGTGCGCCACCCCAGTGGAGACAAGGCCCTTTTCAATCCACGGTATTTGGATTTCGCCGCTCATTACGGCTTCGAACCCGTGGCCTGTAATGTCGGGAAGGGAAATGAAAAAGGCCGCGTCGAGAACGGTGTCGGCTACGTAAAGAAGAACCTCTTGGCTGGCTTGGAAATCCCCTCCTTCGAGGCCATTCAAGTCGAGGGCCGGCGTTGGCTCGATGAAACCGCCAACATTCGCATCCACGGCGAAACCCATCGCAAGCCTTCCGAAGTATTCGCCCAAGAAAAGCCGATTTTGAAACCGTTGCCGGTCATGCCCTATGATTGCGCCGTCATCCGGCCGGTGGGGGCCAATCGGTGCTGCCGCATTGTCTTTGATACCAACCGTTACTCGGTCCCTCCCCTCTATGCTTCGCAGCGACTGACCCTCAAAGTTGAACCCACGCAGCTCTACATCTTTCACCACGAAAAACTCATCGCCACTCATGTCCGCTGCTACGACCGGCGCCAGAATAAAACCAATCCTGATCATACCCAGGAACTGCTGACCCAACGCAAGAGAGCACACGACCAGACTCTCCTGCTGGCCTTCCTGAACCTCTCTCCTCATGCTGAGTTGTTCTGCCGCAAGCTCCAGGATAGACGCCTCAATGCTCTCCACCACATTCAGAAGATCGTTGCTTTGAGTGAAATCTATGGCCCGGACAAGGTCGCTCGAGCCATGGAGGATGCCATCACCTTTGAAGCTTTCGGCTGCGAATACGTGGCCAACATCCTCATGCAACGGGAGCGTGTGGCCGCCCCTCCCGGAGCCCTCCATTTAACCCGGCGCCAAGATTTGCTCGATCTGGATCTTCCCGCCGCCGACCTGGACCTCTATGAGCGCAAACAACCGAACTTGCCCGACTCTCTATGAAGACCAACACCTCCACTGTTTTGCTCGATCAGCTCGACTACCTGAAATTGCCCTTCATCAAAACCCACCATTCCGAGTTGGCAGCAGAGGCTGGCCGCCAGAACTGGGATCATCAGGAATACCTGCGCCGCTTGGTGGACGGCGAATTTGGTCAACGCCAGCAGCGCTGTATTGAGCGGCGGATCAAAGCCGCCCGTTTTCCCGTGATCAAAACGCTGGAGCAGTTCCAATGGAGTTGGCCCAAGAAAATCAATCGCATCCAGGTTCAAAATCTTTTCCGCCTGGAGTTCATCCCTCAAAAGGGCAACGTCATCTTTCTGGGAAACGTTGGCCTCGGGAAAACGCACTTAGCCATTGCCCTAGGTTACGCAGCCTGTTTGGAGGGCCACTCGGTTCTGTTCGCCGATGCCATCGCCATCATCAATGACCTGACCGCTGCCCAGAAAGCCGGCTCGCTTAAGCGCGCCATCAAAAAATATCTGCGGCCAGAGACGTTGTGTTTGGACGAGGTCGGTTACTTGCCCATCGACCAAGCCGGCGCCGATTTACTCTTCCAGGTCATCAGCCAACGCTACGAGCGCGGCTCGATTATCCTGACGACCAACAAACCGTTCAAACAGTGGTCGTCGATTTTCAACAATGACGCTACGATTGCCTCGGCGGTCCTCGATCGGCTTCTGCACCATGCCGAAACGGTCGTCATTGAAGGATCGAGTTACCGGATGAAGGATCAAGTTGAGGCCTGAGGCGTCCTCTTCCCATGTTCACCGGCGGTGCAACTCACCGCCGGTTTTTCGTTTAATCTCACCAGAATTTCAAACCGGCGTTTCGCGGGGTTTTCACACCGGCGTCCACACTCCGAAGGTATCACGGGCCTCCCACAGCTGGTACCCACCCCGCTCCTCAATGAGACGCACCAACGTGTACCTGTCCTCGAAGAGCGCGACAGCGGGCCCCAAGGCGACAATG
>JAWOLO010000052.1:0-14503 GCA_033853375.1 Terriglobia bacterium | reverse complement strand
GAACGTTGTCCACGACGGTGAATTTGTCGGGAGAGTCCTCGTGGATCACCGTGAGAACGCCCTCGCCGCAGGACGCAAAAAAGTCATTCGTCGCCGGGTCGAAAGCGGACGCGTCGGGGCCACGGCCAATTTCCGGAGTAGCCACAACCTTGCCCGTGTTCGCGTTCACTACCACCGAGACTTTGTCATCGCAAACGGAATACAGGCGCCGGTTTTTCACATCCATGGAGAGTCCGGAGGGCGATTTGCACGGCGCCAGCGGCCAGCGGTGCGTCTCGGCAATCTTTTGCGCATCAATTTCGATGAGCTCGGAAGTATCTTCATTGTTCACAAAGATGCTGCCCTTCCCGTCCACGGCCGCGAATTCCGGCTTGCCGCCGAGAGCCAGCGTACCGGCTACCGTGCCATCCGCAGCGTTGATGGCCGTAGTATTCTTTCCGCGTCCATTGAACGTGAACACGCGCTTGGTGACCGGTTCGTAGACAATGGCGTCCGGGTTCGCGTCCGTCTTGACGTTGCCGATGGGCTTCAACGTCTTCAGGTCGAAAATGGTAACGTCGTTGCTGCGGCCGTTGCTTGTGAAGCCGCGGCCTAACTCGGTGGCGATGGCGATGCCGTGCACGCCCTGCGTGTCGGGAATATCTCCGACCACGGCATGCGTGTCCGCATCCATCACCACGGTATGCGTGCCGCGCGAAATGTAGACGCGGCGGGCGCCGCTGTCGACGTAGACGTAATCCCAGCCGCCCTCGCCGCCGAGCGGAATCGTTTTCACCACCTTGTAACCGGACGCACCTGGTGAGGGCGCCGCTGAGAGCGGGCGTGATGCAACGTAAAAGAAAATTGCTGCAGACACTAGAACTGCGGGTCCGAAAAATAATGTATTTTTGCGCATAATGATTCCCTCTTTGGTTTCGGTCCTTGTCGCAGGGTGCGAAGCAACTAGTTCTAAACCACGGAAGATAAACACAACATAAACCCGAGGAGTACTGGCTAAGACCAGACCCCTCGATTCAATTCAAGACGAGAACAGCCTGCGTCAAGGGTTTCGAAGTGGCGCTTACTTGCCAAGCTAGGGCGCAGCATGCTGCGCCCCTACAAGATAACTAAGAAAAGCCTGCATACGACGCTCATTTCGCTTTGTGCTTCTCAAACCACCCCGCAACGTACAGCATTTTGGCGATGTGGTGGCTCGGACGCCGGCCGATGCCGTGCGGCTCTTCCGGCACGCGCACAAGGACTGCATCAATATTGAGCAGCTTCAGCGCTTCGTAGAACTGCTCTGCTTCGGAAATCGGCGTGCGATAGTCTGCCTCACCGGTCATCACCATTGTCGGCGTTTTGACCTTGGCGACGAGATTGGTCAGCGACCGCTGTATGTACTGCTCGGTGTTGTCCCAGGGATTGCCAGGGAACCAGTATTGCGTGACCCACGGAATGTCCGAGGTCAGCACGAAGCTGTACCAGTTGATGACCGGATACAGCGAAGCCGCTGCGCGGAAGCGGTCGGTGTGCTCGATGGTCCAGCACGTTAGCACGCCGCCGCCGCTGCCGCCCGTTACAAAAAGATTGTTGGTGTCGATGTAGCCTTTTGCCACCACCGCATCCACGCCGCTGTTCAAGTCATCGAAATCGTCGCCGGGATACGCATGGTGAATCAGATTGGCGAACTCTTCGCCGTAGCTCGTGCTGCCGCGCGGATTGACGTAGAGCACCACGTAGCCCATCGACGCCCATACCTGTTTTTCAAAATCAAAACGGTCGCCGTAATCCGCGAAGGGCCCGCCGTGAATTTCGAGAATCAGCGGATATTTTTTTGAAGCATCGAAGTCCGGCGGATGAACGATCCAGCCCTGGATCTTGCGCTTGTCCTTGGATGACTCATACGTGATTTCTTCCACGTGGCCGGGCTTCTTCTGCGCCAGCAGCTCCTCGTTCAAAGACGTAAGCACTTTCATCGCGCCGTTGTTCAGAATGGCGATGTTGCCGGGATCGTCTGTGCGGCCATAGGTCATAGCGATGAGGCCGGTCTTCGCAATCGAAAAAGAACCGCCGCCGTACGCGCTCGTCGTGGACGCCACGTGGTCCGCCATTTTCTTGCAATTCCCGTCATTCGAGCAGAACCCAATCTTCGTGTCGCCCTGATCTGCGTATTCGAAATAAACACCGCTGTTGTCCGGCGCCCATTGCGGACTCTGAATGTCCCGATCGAGCTTGTCGGAAATCGAGTGCGAGGCCGTTCCGTCTCGATTCATCAGATATAGCTTCGTCGTTTGGTGGCCTTGCAGGCGGTCGTCATAGCCGGTGTAGGCGATCAACTTACCGTTGGGAGAGACTTCCGGCGAATTGTCCGGGCCTTTGCGATTCGTGAGCGCACGCAGAGCGCCATCGGCAACGCTGAACTCGTACACTTCGGTGTTGAAGTACGCGTGGTCCGATTCCGGATGGCGATTTGCGGAAATAAGTAGAAACTTGGCATCGGGAGTCCAGTTTGCCCGCGTCGCTCCCCATTCATTGCCGCCGTTCGGAAAATTGCCGTTCGTGACTTGTCGAGGCGCGCCACCTTCCGCGCTCACAACGAACACTTGCATGAAGCCCGGCTTGAGATAGCCCGCGCCGTTGAAGCGATACACGAGGCGATCGTAGGCCTTCGGAGGATCAGCCCACTTTGCTCCCGCCGGCGGCATGGGCAAATCGGCAAGGTGCGGCCCTTTGCCTGGAACCAGCGCAGAAAACGAAAGCATTTTCCCGTCGGGCGACCACGCGATGGCATCCGGCGACTCTTCCAGATTGGTGATGCGCGCCGTTTGTCCGGTGTCCATCCAGCGGATGTAAATCTGTTGCTTGCCATCGGCGTCGGAGAGATACGCGATGCGTGTCCCGTCCGGCGACCAGCGCGGCGAAGAATCGCTGCGGTTGCCTGTGGTCAGTGCGCGGTGATCGGTGCCGTCACTATTGATGATCCAGAGATTCGAATAGCGTTTGTCGGTCTGCTCGTCGGCAAAGCGCCGCACGTAGACAATCTTCTTTCCGTCGGGAGAAATTTGCGGGTCGGTGGCCGTTTGGATTTGAAATTCATCCATCGCCGTGAGCCTGTGCGAAATCTCTTGCGCCCGCAGCGGCGAGACAGAGAGAAACAGTAGTGCCGCAGCCAAAGAGTTTGCCGCGGCCAACATCGTAATGAGGCGCGCTTTCGGTGTCATCGGTTTCATCAGAGGGGAACCTCCTCGCGGGGGCTGAGTTAACAACGCGAACTTCCTTCTGTCAAGATAGCGCCAGCTGGAGTTGGTCTTAGCCTTGATTCCCGGTGCCTTAGTTTGTCGTCAGATAACGGATAGCGGGGTGCCAGCATCCATGTATGCTGTCCATTGAGACTGAGTTCGTATGAAGAAAGCAGCCTACTGCCTCTTTGAAACGCCCATCGGGACATGCGGCATCGCTTGGCGCGAAGGTGGGGATTCCGATTCCCAACCAGTCGTAGCCGCAGTCCAGCTACCGGAAGCCACTCCGCAAGCGACGGAATCGCGCATCGCGCGGAAGGCCGGTTCCAATCAAAGAGGCGCGCCTCCGCCGGAGATCGCGGCCATCATCGAAAAAATTCGTCGCCATCTAGGAGGAGAAGTTCAGGACTTACGCAGCATCCCCTTGGATTTGAGCGACGTGTCTCCCTTTTTCCGCCAAATCTACGAAGCCGCGCGCGAAATTCCTCCCGGCCAATCGCGCACCTACGGTGAAATCGCGAAAGCGGTCGGCCAGCCCAATGCTGCTCAGGAAGTCGGCCAGGCCATGGCAAAGAATCCCGTGCCCATCATCATTCCTTGCCATCGCGTTGCGGCGGCCGGCGGCAAGCCCGGCGGCTTTTCCGCCCACGGCGGCCTCGCTACCAAAGCCAAGCTCCTCGCGCTCGAAGGCGCCCCGGTCACTCCCAGCCTCTTTCCGTAAAGTTCCTAATGTCCTGGATCGAAGCTTGGTTGTCCGGTTCTAGGGGGGTCGGAGCCTGTCTGCCTCGGGCAAGCTTCAGTTCACCCTGAGCCTCGAAGGGCCCCGACATTTAAACCCGCATTTTGATTGGGGCTACAGAGTCTGTGGGGCAACTGGGGGTCGGACCTAAGGTCCGACATAAGTCCTTTGCACTCATTGCGGCTTCAGCCGCTGAAAAGTTGATTTTAGGGTTCTCACACAGACTCGTCAGCGCCTGAGGGCCGCGCCTGTTATGTAGCTATCTCCTCCAAAATCATGAACTTCTCAGGTACCAACTTTGGTCTTGACAAGACCCCAGGGGGAGGGCAGTTACGGTTAACACACCACCGGTAGCCACCAACCGAATATCGCCTTAATCACACGTGGATGTGACGCCCGTCATTGACGCAAACTGGTTTACAATACAAACTAGTTGGCGTCAGCGCAGGGAAGGAGCTGCTACACTATGAACGATACTTTATCCGCCGAATGCCATTCCTCCGAAGAAAATCTGGCAACCCTCCAAAAACTGACTCGGGAGTATGCCAAGTTTTCACGCGAGTTTGCTGGACTTGGCCATGTTTTGGGAGGGTCACTGGTATTCCTACTGGTCTACTTGCTGCGCCGCGATTCCCTCAGCACTTGGGTGGGGTTTCTGTTAGGTACCACACCGATCATATGGATCATCTTCAAAGAGTGGCTCCATAACAGTTATTACCAGTTCAGCGGCCGGGTCACACAACGTGCCAGGAGATGGCACGACTGGACAGTGGGGATTCTCGCCGGCTTATTCGCAGCTGCGATCGTCGCAACACTTCTGGTCTACAGACTAAACGAACACTGGACTTGGAAGCTGGGACTCAATACTGCTGTTTGTGTTGTCCTGCTAATTGGAATGCCACTCATAGCGTGGCGATATTTAAGAGCCCCCTATGAGTTCGTCACGGGGATTTTTCTGCTCGTCCTGTCAGCGTTTCTATTGAGCGGCAACCTTCAGATTGCTACACGCTTTGCACGCGCATTGGGATTTGTGGCCGTAGTTGTGGCCATTGTGATGGTTCCGGCTGGATACGCCGAGCACATGAGGTTTTTGAAGCTTCGCCGGAACATGCAAGCTTTGAAGGGGTCGGCATGAGAAATAACATTGAGAATTGCATGAAGCTTGACAAACTTGTCCACGAACCGGCACGGCTTGTAATCTTAACGGTATTAGTGGAAGCCGACGAAATGGAGTTCCGGTTTCTGGAGGAGGTTTCCGGACTTAACAAGGGCAATCTCTCAGGGCATCTTTCCAAACTCGAAGAGGCAGGCTATGTCGAGGTCCAGAAATTCTTTCGAGGTAAAGTTCCTGTTACATCTCTCAAGGTCACGCGCGCCGGGCGCACTGCGCTTCAACAATATCGCACGCAGCTTAACGAAGTGCTACATCCGAAGCAGAGCGTACTGACTGCAATAAAGAAACAATTTCAATCGACGTCATCCTGACTACTGTAGCGACGGTGAAGAAACAACAGGTGTAACGGCCCGAACGTATTACCCATACCTTAAGTGCGCTCTGTCATCCAATGTGTCCGGTCTGGACTCTTTACTTCACGGCACGATGGGCACAATCAGCGCGGAGGGATGCGCCTTGTCGTGGTATATCACGTTGGTCGCTTTGATCATGCGCGTGGCGCGGGCTTGCTCTTCGCCGGTGTTCAGGTTGCGGTCGAAGCGCGGAAAATTGCTGCTCGAAACTTCCAGGCGCAGCTTGTGCCCCGCCAAAAACACATTGCTCGTGGCCCACAGATCCACGGCGATGTGATACGTCTTGCCGGGATTCGCTAGCTCCGGCTTCTCTTGCGAGTTGCGGTAACGCAGCCGCAGGATTCCTTCGGTCAAGTTTTGCGCGAAGCCGTCCGGCCAGACGTCAACCAACTTCCCTGTGAAATCCGTGTCCACCGCCGAAGTGCTGACGTACAAATCCAGCGAAATCGGCCCGGTCACTTCGGTGTCCTTCGCAAACGCTGCCGTCGTGTACACCAGTACGTCCTGCCGTTCCTCAGCCGGCCGCTGGTCCTGCGGACCGATCCCCGTTGGCAGCGCCTGGCAGCACAGCGGCCCGCCAATCGTGGGCACCGCATCGCTCGGATCGTAAACGTACTGGTCTGACTTTTCTTCCGTGGGCGCCGTGATATTGAGTGAACCATTCCCGCTCAAACCGTTCGCACTTCCAGCCGAGTGCAGGTAATAGCGCGTGCTGTTCGCGCGCGCCAGCGGCCAGTCTTCTTCGTCGCGCCATTCATTTTTCCCCATGACGAAAATCTTGACCGGCTTTTCTTTCTCAACTCCGTTGGCTTCGCCCTTCAGCAGCCAGTCATACCACCGCAGCATCGCTTCGTCCTCATCGGTCTGCAATTTTTCCCCAAAGTCGACGGCGCCGATTTTCCTTCCTCCTCCGGAATGCCCGCCCACGGTAACCGTAAGTCGTTGCCCGTTTCTCGCAGCTTCCGTACCGGCCTCTTTCTTCAAGCGCACGAAATTGCGAAGCGTTCCGCCGAGAAAAATGTCGTACCACGCGCCGATCCCGAAAATCGGCACCTGGATATCCGTATAGTGGTCTTCAATCGAAAGCGCCTTCCAGTAATTGTCGTAGCTCGGATGCGCCAGCCAGTCCGTGAAATACGGCGCGATTCCCGAGGCAGAAGGCGCTTCGAGCACCGGATAAGAAACCAGAGGCAATACTTTACTTCCCTCCAGCGGGTTCATGCCTTTCTCCGAGCGGCGCCGCATGGTGTCCAGCGCTAATCCACTCGCCCAAGATTCATTAAACCATTGCTCGAACGCGCCCCCCTGATAGGTCCATCCGTCGTGATAATTCGACGCCGTCACCGTGGGGCAAATCCCCGCCAGGTGCGGCGGTTTGGCAATCGCTGCAAGATATTGTGTCGCGCCTACGTATGACCCGCCGAACATCCCTACTTTTCCGTTCGAGTATTGCAGCGCCGCGGCCCATTCCACGGTGTCGTAGCCGTCTTGTGATTCATTTTTGAAGGGATACCACTCGCCTTCCGAAGTGAACCGCCCGCGCACATCCTGTGCGATCACCACGTAGCCGCGCTCGGCCGCGCGGAGTCCAAAATTCATGATCCCCTGCTTGTCATAAGGAGTTCTTACCAGCAATACGGGGAATTTTCCGTCGGCTTTCGGGCGGTAAATATCCGCGCGCAACGTCACGCCGTCGCGCATCTTGGCAGCCACGTTTCTTTGCACCGTTACTTCGTATTTTTCGCTGTCTGCGCGACTGACCGGCGCGAGCTGTGACGCAACAGCCAGGAAAAAGAGAGCAGCCAGAACTCTCCGCGCTGTTTTTCTTGACATTCTTCTGTTCGTTGGCCTCATAAATCTCCCCGCGCAATCGGCTTTTTCAGCAAGGTTTGCAGCCTAGGTCCTCTGCTACGCTCTGTCAAGGCACGCTGGCCAAAGTGCAGCCCTTCTGTGCGTCAAAAAGGCTTCTAAATTTAACAAAGTTACTGTCCCTCTTTTTCCCATAGAAAACCTGTTGGCAAGCCTCCGCTTGTCTTTTCGTCGCTTAATGTACGGCTCACAATTTTTCTAGAAACGTTTGAGGTGATTGTTTCCCGGCGGCTTCGTCTTCCCGATTAGTCCCGGATCGAGGTTCAACCGCTCCTTGAGCAGCCTCCGGTTGACGGCCATCAGGAGTCGCGCCAGGAAAGCGGTCTGTGGTGAGTTACGCGTCCGGGCGGGAGACCCAGATGTGCACCGCTCGCAGGAGCGTTCAGGCCGTCGTTGTACTTTTCGTGGCAAGCCTTAGCAGCCGACCATTGTTTTCGCAGTCGGCCCAGTTCCTCAACGGGGAAACTCAGTCCCTTCCTCTACGCGGGTTTTCTCTATCCGCCAACTCTTGCTCGGACAACTCGCATCGCGCTTTGGATGCGCTTCCTAAGAGCGCACGGCGGACTGATAGCTCGTTCTCACCCTGTAGTCGATCCGTGCCAAAAACGTCGGCCACTGCGCCCGTTGCTCCCTGTGATCCATCCACGCAAGCGACAACTCCATGTTCCGCCTCCAGTGACCCTGTGCGCGATGACCTCAATACGATGGGAAAGCAAGGCCAGTTCATTCTTCGCACCCGCGACAAAGTGCTGGAAATTTTGCAAAGCCAAAACGCCTGCACCGCTTGGTATCGCACCAAAGATCCCGATCCCGCAGCTACCTTTCGGACGGTCAGCTTTGCTCTCGACCGCAAGGGCGAAGCCTTTGTCCGGACAATCCCCGAATCCGGAGGTATTGAGTTGATCCGCAACCCGTATGTCGCCAGCGTCATGCAAGGCCAAGGGTTGAACGCCACGGTGACTATCAACGTAAACGGCGCCTTCTTTTTCCCGGCGGCCAACGTACTCGATGATCGCTTCGAAGGCGGACCTATAAGTTTTCAAGGTACGCGTATCATTCAGGTTGGGCCGTACGCCGGCGGCACTTTTCGAGCCCAGGTCCTCGCGCTTCTCCATGAATTTGGGCACGTCATTGATCTTCTGCCAGAGGACCAGGGCGACCACGATGGCAAATCCAGGGAAAACACCCTAGAGGTGCTGCGCGCTTGCCGCGCCGAAATTGAGTCCAAGGGAGCGCCTCGCACTTTTCTGGCTTCTCGCTAACGCGCACGGCGCCCTTCGGGCCGCGGGAGCTGGAGGGGTCCGGACCTTTCGACGTATATGACTCAGTGCGTGACGAGGATGAGACGAATTGCCGGGGCGCCTCACTACTTCCTAGGCCACTACTCATAGGAACTGGTGGCAACAACCCCGTGCCTCCGTCCCTTTTCCTATGAGTTCGCGGGGCCATGGCGGAGGCATTTCCTGTGAGGGTTTTGCCTCCCCCATCCCAATCCTCTATTCATTGACTGCGGCGTTCAACGATCACATTGACCTCATCCTTGAATCACCGCCTGGAACTACCACCATTAACGATGATTAGAGTGGAAAGCTAATATTCAACTCAACGGACAAGCAGGTCGGCACGCCGTTGAGAAGATGCGGCCCGGGAGGTGGCTCAATGATTAGGAAAGTGGCCGGCGGATATCAGGTCTTGTCCAGCAAAGGCAAAAATATGGGTGGACCATACAAAACGAGAAAGGAAGCTCTGAAGCGCTTGCGTCAGGTGGAATTTTTCAAGCGCAACAAAGGATAGTTTGCGAGAGGATTGTGGGCTTTCCTTTAGGACTCTTTTGCGGCGCGCCGCGTAATGAAGTTTGCGAGCAAAGCGAAGATGACGTAATAAAACACCGCGTTACTCACGATGGCGATCCGCAGGAACCAGCCAAAGGTCCACGCCAGCGAGCCGTGTGTATCCGGCATTATGAGCTCCGCAATTTTCAAGCCCGGGGAAAGCAAAACCAGGAGTGGCACGGGAATTTGCGGCTCCAAGGGCACGGCGACCGCCAGCGCCAGAAATCCAACAACCAGGCCCAGCCCGCCGAGAAGTAAGTTACGGAATAGTCTTTGCCGCCCCATTGTGATTCCATTCTAGTCCCCTTCCTGTTCGCCTCACCAAGGATCTGTTGCAACTTGTCCTAACCGCAAAACTCCATTGTGCAGTGACGGGAATAGGATAGCCTGCACCATCCAAATAGAACCTAAAGGATTCCTCTCCGGCCGCTAACCTTCCTGTGGGAAGATGAGTCTTTAAACTTGTGACCTCGGGCAATCCCATGAAACTTCAGCGGACCTCCATCCTTGCTCTTGCTATTGCTGTCCCGGCCTTCGTCTTGCTGCTGGCCGGTGTCCACGCCGGCGCGCCGCAGCAGGAACAATCCGCGAAGAAATACTCCCAAACACCCACCATCGAGGAATATCAGCCCAAATCCACGCTGGTCACCAAAGAACACAAAATCGAACGCGCCAAGTTTCCGTTCATTGATATTCACAGCCATCACTGGAACCCTACACCGGAGCACGTGGACCAAGTCGTCAAGGAAATGGACACCATCAACCTGCGCGTGATCGTGAACCTAAGCGGCGGAACGGGCGAACAGTTGCGGCAAACCGTCGCAACGATGAAAGGCCGCTATCCTGACCGTTTTGTGGTCTTCGCAAATTTGAGTTACGACGACATTAATACCCCTGGCTACGGCAAGCGCGCGGCGGCGCGGCTCGAGCAAGACGTCAAGAGCGGTGGCGCGCAAGGATTGAAAATCTTCAAGAATTTCGGCATGGACTTGAAATACGCCAACGGGCAGCGCGTGCACGTGGACGATCCCGAATTTGATCCCGTTTGGGACAAGTGCGCCGAGCTTGGGATTCCCGTGCTCATTCACATCGCGGAGCCCTCGCCGTTTTTTGATCCCTGGGACTACCACAACGAGCGCTGGCTCGAGCTGAAGCAATTTCCCGGACGGGCGCGGCCGCCGGATAGATATCCGCCATTCGAAACGCTCATCGCCGAGCGCAACCACCTTTTCGCGAAACATCCGAAAACGAATTTCATCGCCGCGCACCTCGCGTTTCACGGCAACGATCTCGAACGCCTCGGAAAAACGCTCGACGAGTTGCCGAATATGTACGTCGACATTGCCGCCGTGCTCGCCGAACTGGGCCGCCAGCCGTATTCGGCGCACGATTTTCTGGTGAAGTATCAGGACCGCATTTTGATGGGCAAAGACATTTACGACGTGAATGAATACAAGTGGTATTTCCGCGCGCTCGAGACGCGCGACGAATATTTCGAATACTACCGCCCGCGTCACGCCTTCTGGCGGATTTATGGATTTCAGGTGCCCGACGAAGTGTTAAAAAAAGTCTACTACAAGAACGCGCTGAAACTCGTTCCCGGAATCGACCGCAAAGCATTTCCGGATTGACAAGGCGGGCAGAGCCGGACAGGAATAGAGTTTTTCGCATGTTCCAGGAGGACTTCCGTGCGGATGGGACTACTTCTGCAAGATGTGAAATACGCGGTGCGGTTGCTCGGCAAATCGCCGGCGTTTACGGCAGTCGCGGTGTTGTCGCTCACGCTGGGGATTGGAGCGAACACTACGATCTTCACCATGGCAAAGGCGTTTTTCCTGGAGTCCGTTCCCATCCAGGATCCGGGGCGCGTCGTCAGCCTGTATTCGAACGCGCAAAGCCGCAAAGGCCCGCCGCAGTTATATCTTCCTACTCCCTATCTCAACGCTGTCGACTATCGTGAGAAGACGAATGTGTTTTCAGGATCCTCGATCGCCATCTTCACCGGAGTCAAGTTCGTGATTTCCGGCAAGCAAACGCAGCAGCTCTTCTGCGAACTGGTGAATGGAAATTTCTTTGACGTGCTCGGCGTGCAACCGTTTCTTGGGCGGGGATTCACACAAGCAGAAGACGCTTCGCCGAGCCCCGTGGCGGTGGTGAGCTACGCTTTGTGGAACACGCAGTTCGGCGCCGATCCAGGGATTCTCGGGCGAACGATTCAATTGAATCAGCAGGACTTTACCGTGATCGGCGTGGCTCCGCGCGAATTGCATAATATCGGCAACCTAGGAAGCCCCGATCTGTGGATTCCCCTTTCGATGCGCGACCTGATGCTGGACGGCATAACAAAGCAGTTCTTGTATGAGCGCGGGTTCCGCTTGGCCGGGATGGTGGCGCGGCTCAAGCCGGGCGTGAATCTCAAGCAAGCGGAAATGGCCGTGAAAGCGCTGGCGGTGGACCTCGAGAAAGAGTATCCGAAAGAAAACGCGGGCCGCAGCGAAATGCTTGTGCCCATCAATGAAACCACGATTCCGCCGCAACTGCACAGTGTGTTTGCGAAAGCGGGCGCGTTGATGATGCTGATCGTGAGCCTCGTATTGCTGATCGCCTGCGCCAACGTCGCGAACCTGCTACTGGCTCGCGCGACGCAACGTCAGCGCGAAATCGCCGTGCGGCTGGCGATGGGCGCGGGGCGAGCTCGCTTGATCCGCCAGTTGCTCACCGAGAGCTTGATGCTCGCGTTGCTCGGGGGCGGGTTTGGCATTTTGCTCGGATTTTGGGGCAAAAGCGTGCTTGTTTCGCTGCTGCCGCCGGGCTTGGCGCGAAATCTGAATCTCAGCTTGGATGGCCGGGTTCTTATCTACACTCTGGGTCTCGCGCTGGTCGCGACGATTCTCTTTGGCCTGGTTCCCGCGCTGCAAGCCTCGCGAGTCGACCGTATGGTCGCGTTGAAGGATCGCACGAACGCGCCGGGAGGCACCGCGCGCTGGTACGGCCTGCGCGGCGTCCTGGTCATGGTGCAAGTGGCGCTGTCGTTGGTGGCACTTGCGGGCGCGGGACTTTTTATCCATAGCCTGCGGAACGCGCAGCAGATTGATCCGGGCTTTGAAGTGAAGCATGAACTCACCATGTTCGTGAACCTCGGCGCCGCGCAATATCCGCAAGCCCAAGCGGAAGCTTTTTACCGCGACGTTGTCGATCGCCTGCAGACACTTCCCGTGGTTGCAGACGCAAGCGTCGCCGACTCCGGGCCGTTTACCGGTGGCCTTCAGCGCACCACGTTCACCGACGGCGTGGACATTACCGATCCGCGGAATGGAAAGCTGACCCCGTTGATTGCCGTTGCGCCCGGATTCTTCCGCACCGCGGGCATTTCGCTGCTGAGCGGACGAGCGTTCACTGACCAGGACAACGAAACCGGAGCGATGGTCGCGGTGGTCAATAAGGCCATGGCGGAAAATTTCTGGCCGGGCCAAGACCCGATCGGCAAGCACATCCATTTTCTCGGCGAGACGTGGGACATCGCTGTTGTCGGCGAAGTGAACACAGTCAAATACCTCACGCTGGGCGAGCCTCCGCAAGCGATTATTTACGTGCCGCTGAAGCAGCATTTTGCTCCGGCAGTTACGGTGTACGTGCGAACCAAAGACGATCCCGACAAGGCGCTCGCGAGCATTCGCAGCACGGTGCAATCGCTGATTCCCACGGTTCCCCTGACGAACGTCCAGACGGTCGAGCAGACGATGGTGCAATCGCTGACGGCGCCGCGCGTTGGCGCGGAATTGCTCGGCACCTTCGGGTTGCTGGCGTTGATTCTGGCGGCCGTCGGAACCTATGGCGTGATGTCCTATTCGGTCAGCCAGCGCACGCAAGAAATCGGCATCCGCATGTCGCTCGGCGCGCAAGCGCGCGACGTTCGCCAGTTGATTCTCGCGAGCGGCTTTGCCATGGTCTCGACGGGAGTTGTGGCCGGACTCGTGTTTTCGACTCTGCTCGCGCGAGCGATGAACAGTTTGCTTTTCGGCATCGGCTCGTTCGACGCGCCAAGCTTCCTGGGCACCGCGGCGCTGCTGATTTTTGTCGCCATGGCGGCGTGCTGGATTCCGGCGCGGCGCGCCATGCGGGTCGATCCGCTGATTGCGCTTCGCTATGAATAGTCAACCGGTCCACGGTTGAGCGCCGCGACAGAACGGGAATCTTTCGGCCGAGCCGGATCTCGCCCCACGCGGAACTTGGCTTGACGCACAAAGAAAGAGCGGGGTAACAGCAGCACAAGTCCCGTCGCTCCTTCCTATTTTCGTTCGCGGTCGTTCCAGTGTACATTCCTCTGTACGACTATCTATGACCGCGCCCGTCATTCACGGCGAAGGACTCAGCAAACGTTACCGCCGCGGCTTGCAGATCGACACCGGCCTGCGCCACGCGCTGGAAAATTTCCTGCGCTCCCCGCTCGGCGCTCTCCGCCGCCCTAAAGCTGAGATGTTTTGGGCCCTGAAAGATGTGTCCGTGGAAGTGAACGAAGGCGAAGTCCTCGGCCTCATCGGGCGCAACGGCGCCGGCAAGACCACTTTATTGAAGATTTTGTCTAGAATTACGCGGCCCACAGAAGGCTGGGCGGAAATTCACGGGCGCGTCGGCTCGCTCCTCGAAGTCGGCACCGGCTTCCATCCCGAACTCACCGGCCGCGAAAACACGTTTCTCTCCGGGGCCATTCTTGGTATGTCCAAAGCCGAAATCACGCGCAAGTTCGAGGAAATCGTGGCTTTCGCCGAACTCGAAAAATTCATCGACACGCCCGTCAAGCACTACTCGTCCGGCATGTACGTCCGGCTGGCCTTTTCCGTCGCCGCGCATCTCGAACCGGAAATCCTGCTCGTCGACGAAGTCCTCGCCGTCGGCGACATCAACTTTCAGAAGAAGTGCCTCGGCAAAATGGGCGACGTCGCCCGCGCTGGGCGCACCGTCGTCCTCGTCTCCCATCAGCTCAACCAGATTCGCCGCCTCTGCCAGCGCGTCCTCTGGATCGACGACGGCCATGTCCGCCAAGACGGCCCCACCCACCAAGTCGTCTCCGCCTACGAATCCGCCATGGCCCGCGGGGAACGAAATAGTTCGGGTCAAGGGCGGAGTTCCAACTCCAAGGGCCGCTTCTCGAAATGGCAAATTGTCGAACCTCCGATCAACCCGCACGTGCTTTCCACTCTGGGCCGGGTGGTTATCAAATTCGGGCTCGAAGTGAACCAAGAAGTCGAACATGGCCATCATGGGGTGGCGCTCTTCAATAGCGAAGGTCAGTTAATCTGGGGCACTGCCAAAGA
>JAWOLO010000051.1:0-4162 GCA_033853375.1 Terriglobia bacterium | reverse complement strand
GCCATCGGCGCGCCTTCACGAATGTTGTTCTCGCCAAAGCGCTTCAGCGCCGCCGCGCGCACCTGCATCAACCGGTTCAATTCATCTACCGCGTTCGAGCCGGAATCCCACAGATGCGCCAGGCTGCTGGAAGAACCCGCAGGCCGCGCGTCCTGGTCCGTCAGAAATCGCAATCCGCGCCCATACGCGTCATTTAAGATTTTGTTCAGCGCCGCGTGCTCCTCCACGCCTGCTGGAAAATCTTGGTACCCCCAGGTGATCGACACCTTGTCCCATTCCCCGATCCCCGTGGCGTACGCATCGGACAAATCCGGCACGCCGTCCGCGCCCAGTTTCACGTACGGCGGGGGATAGTCCATCACCGACGAACGATTCACCGTACTTGCAGAATAGTTGTGCTCGAGCCCCAGCGTGTGCCCCACTTCATGCGCCGCCAGTTGCCGCAGACGCGCCAGCGCCATCTGCTGCATCTTCGGCGAAACCGGCTTGCCCTTTTCATACGGCGCCAGCAGCGCTTCTGCAATCAAATAATCCTGCCGCACGCGCAGCGAACCCAGAGTGACGTGCCCCTTGATAATCTCGCCCGTCCGGGGATCGACCACTCCCGCGCCATACGACCACCCTCGCGTCGCGCGATGCACCCACTGGATCGCGTTGTAGCGCAGGTCCATCATGTCCGCGCCTTCCGGCAGCAGCTCCACACGAAACGCATTTTTGTACCCGGCCGCTTCAAACGCTTGGTTCCACCAACGCGCCCCTTCGAGCAGCGCCGAGCGAATCGGCTCCGGCGCGCCTCGGTCCAGGTAATACACAATGGGTTGCACCGGCTCGCTCATCGCCGCCTTCGGATCTTTCTTCTCCAGCCGGTGCCTCGCGATGAACCGTTTCACAATCGGCTCGCTGATAGGCGTCGCGTAGTCCATGTACTGGATGCCGAAGAAGCTTGCGCGCGGGTCGTATGCGCGCGGCTTGTAACCCGACGGGGGTAGTTGCACGAAGGAGTGATGCTCGCGCACGGTGATCGCCTCCGGCGAAGGCGTCACTTGGCGCACCCAGGGCCCTGGCTCGTCGCCCGTAAACGTCAGCGTGGCTTCCACTTCCGTGTTCAGCGGAAAGTTCTTCGTATTCGAAAGATAAATGGCGCAGCGGGAGCCGTCCAGCCGATAGGCGCCTTGCTTCGTCCGCCGCAGCGCTTCTGGAACGTGATGCGCATCGCGCAGAAAGAAATCCGTCGCATCCACCAGCGCATGGTCCTTCCCCTCTGCGTCCTTCTCCTCTGCCGCCACCGTGAATCCCCATAGCGCCGATTCCGCGAACGAATCGTGCACCGCGCGCCGCTCGTCCGGATCGTTGCTCACCGCGCGGTATTCCAGGTTTTCTTGGATCAGCAGCACCTTCGGCCCGCTGCGGTCAAACCGCACGATGCGTGTTGCGCCCAGTTGACCACGGTCCAGCCCGATGTCGTTCGAGCCGATCCCCGCCGGCAGCCCGCTCTGGTACAGAAACTCCGTTCCCCACTTGTCAATTTCCAGCCACAGTTTCCCCTGCTTCGCATCCCAGTACAGGTTGAAGTACCCAAGCAGCTTCTGCATCCCCGCCGTCTTCTCCGCAATCGTCAGCACGTTCGCAGCGCTCGCATCAGGTGAGCGCTGTTGTAGAGGCCGGGCTTCAGCCCGGCTCTTGTCCGTAGCCGTCACCTGCCCATTCCTGCCCGCATTCGTGGCCGCTACTGCAGTGCTTCCCCCGATCGCGGACATTTCTAGTGCGCCTGCGTTCGCCGCTCGTTGTTGTAGGGGCGGGGCTTGCCCCGCCCGAGGCCGCGCGGAATTTATCCCGACCGGGACGGCAGCCCGGTTTTCTTCCGTGAATGTCAGCGTCGCCCTTGCTTTCGACTGTACTTGCAGCCCAAAAACGACCCCGCTTACCGCCAAAGCTGCCAATGCGCCGAAAACCCTCTTCACCATGTTCGCGCTCCCATTCGTGCCGAATGGTTTTACACCAGAACCCGCCAAACCGCCTAACCTCTTGTCTTTCATTTCGTAGTGCCGGCATCCTGACGATGGTCCTAGGAACCGTCGATCTCCGCCCGCTTCTCGAATCGCGAATCATGAGTCACGTCGTTCAAACCCTTCGGCGGGAACGAATGCTTTTAAATTCCAGTCGCAGCTCACGGACAAATCGCGTCTGTTATACTGAGCGCGTCTCACAAAGGCTTGCATCGTGAGCAAACTGCGCATCTCTATCGTCCAATACCTCAACACTGCGCCCCTCGTGTGGGGCTTTACCAACGGTCCGCTCCAGGGCAAGTACGATCTGTCGTTCACCGTGCCCTCGCAATGCGCAGAAGATTTGCGCGCCAGCCGCGCGGACGTGGCTATCATCCCGGCCATCGAATACCAGCGGATTCCCGGCTTGGCGATTTTGCCCGACATGGCCATCGCCTCGAAAAATCAAGTGCGCAGCTTGCTCATCGTGGCGAAGAAGCCTATCGAGCAGGTGAAGACGTTTGCGCTAGACAGCAGTTCCCGCAGCACGCAAGCCCTGACGCGCATCTTGTGCGCGGAAAAGTGGCGCATCGCGCCGCAATTCGCGGAAGCTCTTCCCGACTTGCCGGAAATGCTGCAAAAGGCGGACGCCGCGCTCCTCATCGGCGATCCTGCGTTGCGCGTCTCGCTGGGGATCGAGAAAGACAGTTGGCAAGGCTCGCCGGGCCAAACCATTTGCCAAGCCGCCACGCTCGGCATCACCAGCTCCGAATTGCTTTGTGTGTACGACGTGGTCGCCGAGTGGCGCGCCATGACAGGGTTGTCCGCTGTTCTTGCGGTCTGGGCCGTGCGCCGGGAACTGGCCTCAGCGGAACTCACAGCGGATTTTCTGGCGTCACGGGACTTCGGCCTTTCGCACCTCGGCGAAATCAGTTACGAAGCGGCGCAGGATTTGGAGTTGCCGCAGCGCGCGCTCGAATCGTATTTGCGCGACAATATCGAGTTTTCGCTCGACGCGGAAAACCGCCGCGGCCTGGAACTGTATTTCGAGCACGCCGCCAAGCTTGGCATCATCCCACGAGCGGGCGCGATTCACTGGGCCGCTGCAAAATCCGAAGCCCTGAAGTTGTAGGCACAAAGTGTGTATGCTTTTGTAGGGGCGCGCTTCAGCGCGTCCCAGTGATTTCAGCGAAATTTGTAGGGGCACAGCACTGCTGCGCCCCAGTTGGCGCGATCGAAAAAATAAGGAACGAATCCTTGGCTTTGACCAAACAACAAGCACTCGAAATGCTCGAATCCGACGACCTCGTCGGTCTCGGGATGGAAGCGCACCAACTGCGCCTGAAGAAAAACGATCCCCGCGTGGTCACCTACCAGATCGACCGCAACATCAACTACACGAATTTCTGCACCGAGTATTGCTCGTTCTGCGCGTTTTACCGGCCGCTCGGCGCGAAAGACGGTTACATCCTGCCCTTCGAGGAAATCTACAAAAAAATCGACGAGATGCTGGAGCTAGGCGGCACGGGAATCCTGCTGCAAGGCGGTTTGCATCCCGATCTGCAAATCGGCTACTACGAGAATCTCCTGCGCTCCTTGAAAGCGCGCTATCCGCAGGTGCATCTGCATTGCTTTTCCGCGCCGGAAATTCTGTGCATCGCTGAAGTGTCCGAGATCAGCGTCCGCGAAACGATACAGCGCTTGATGGACGCGGGCCTGCAATCGATTCCCGGCGGCGGCGCGGAAATTCTCGACGACGAAGTGCGCGCGCGCATCGCGCGGCTCAAATGCACCAGCGACGAGTGGGAAGAAGTGCATCGCATCGCGCACTCGCTCGGACTGCGCACTACAGCTACGATGATGTTTGGCTGCGGCGAAGAGCTGCGCCACCGGGTCAATCACTTCGACCGCATCCGGCGTATTCAGGAAGATACCGGCGGCTTCACCGCGTTTATCCCGTGGATGTTCGCCGCCGAAAATACGGCGCTCGGCAAAAGAGTGCAGGAGACGACCGCGGTCGATTATTTGAAAACTCTGGCTGTCAGCCGGCTGTGCCTCGACAACATCGATCACATCCAGTCGAGCTGGCTCACGCCGGGAATTAAGGTGTGTCAGGTCGGCTTGCAGTTTGGCGCCGACGATGTGGGCAGCATTCTGATCGAAGAAAATGTGGTCTT
>JAWOLO010000050.1:0-3135 GCA_033853375.1 Terriglobia bacterium | reverse complement strand
GACTCCAGTCGCTGAACAGGCTCGCAAGACCAACGCCGAGAACGGTGCGGTTGAGCCAACGTTGTTTTTCTGCAACCTCAGGCATGAGGTAGCAGTTTACAGTTGTCAGTCATTAGTGAACAGTTCTTAAAACGAAGGCATGTGGATGTTTTTAGTGGAAATCCATCGGCTGTGGCGAGCTTTCCAGGCATTCTGTTTCGGAGCGTAGCTTAGCAAGGTAATCCTGGCGGTTTCCCAGCCAAAACTTGAAAACGTTGTATAGCCGCCGAAGAAGCCGACAGTGATCGCCAAGCGCCAGTCCTGACGAAGCACCATGCGATTCAGGATGAATTGCCCGATCAAGCCGAGAAAGAAGCAGCCCGTCAAATTGATCATCAACGTGCCGTAGGGGAAAGCGCTACTCACGCGAAGCTGCACGAGGCCTTGGAGGCCGTAGCGGGCGAGCGTGCCTACAGCGCCGAAGACGGCGATCAACAAGAGTTGCAAAGTATCTCCATTCCGCAGCTTGACGCCGCGCGACGGGATTGCTCGGACTCGCACCAGCTCGCCAACAAAAAACTCCTGGAGCCCAGAACCCCGAACCGCCGGGGCAAGCTGCCAGGAGTCATCAGAGCCGTTCAAGAACGGCTCGGTTATGGCGAACTCCATCGCCTCTTAGGTGCAGGTCGAGTGTATCGTGCGATATGCAGACGCTGCAAGCGGAGCGGTGAATGTGAGACGATCTTTCCCGAGCCGTGAAAACTAAAGAAGACGAGGACCAAAGATGCTGATGAGACGAACCAGATTGTGGAGTCTGCGCTTGCTTCTTAGCGTGAGTCTCTGCGCGGTCCTGGCAGGGGCGAAGCAGAACGCGAGCAATACCCCTGCGCAGCCAGAACGGCGAGTCGCAATTACGGTGGATGATCTGCCGGGAGCGGTTCCGGCGACGCCGATGGCTAACGGAGAATTAAGCGAGCTGCAGCGCTACAACGAAGCGATTCCGGCAATTTTGAAAGCCCATCACGCTCCTACGATTGGATTCGTCAACGAAAAGAGAGTGCAAGTCGCAGGAGAGCGGGACGCGCGCGCCGCGCTTTTGCAACGGTGGATCGATGCAGGATTCGAACTAGGAAATCACACGTACTCGCACGCCAATTTCAATCAAGTCTCCCTGCAGGAAATGGAGGACGAGACGATTCGCGGAGAAGTAGTTACGAGGTCGTTGCTGATGTCCGCGGGAAAGTCCGAGCGTTACTTCCGGTATCCCTACCTTTTCACGGGACCGACAGCCGAGCTCAAGGAAGCATTTGAGGCATTTTTGAAAAGCCGCAATTACAAGAATGCTCCTGTGACCGTGGACAATGCGGATTACATGTTCAACGACATCCTACACGAAGCCTTGGCGCAACAAGACGCCAAGCTGGCCGAGCAGACAAAACGAGAGTACCTGCAATTCGCTCAGAAAGAGTTTGAGTACTTTGAAGAAGCATCGCGAAAATTATTCGGGCGAGAGATTCCTCAGGTCTTCCTGATGCACGACAACGAAATCAACTCAGAGACGCTGGATGAACTTCTACGAGTGCTGGAGCAGCGCGGCTACCGCTTTGTGTCTCTCGACGAAGCGCTTGCCGATCCCGCTTACGCGACTCCAGATCGGTTTGTCGGCACAGCGGGTATCTCGTGGATCGATCGCTGGAGAGTTTATTTCGGGCAAAAAGCGGACTATGAGCACGACCCCGATCCCCCGGAATGGGTCATGAAGCGATTCCGAGAAATACGCAAAGCCGCAGCCAATCAATAATGGAAGCGGTAGCGCAGTTGAACGAAAACTTCGCGCGGTTTGAGGTAATGCGTGCCGCCGAAAGTGAAGCTGTTGTCGAGCAGCACGCGGCGGTTGGCCACGTTGACGGCCTGGAGGTTGACAGAGAAGCGCTCGCCAAACTCTTTGCCTAGGGAAAGGTCAAAAGTCGTGTGCGGTTGGAGATGGTCGCCGGGAGTGAACGGTGGCTGATTGCCGTCGGCGAAGCCAGAAGCGTAAGAAACATCCGTCGAAGCCGTAATGCGCCACGGCAATGAGAACTCCCCGCCGATGTGCAGCGTGTCGCGCTGGTCGTGGTCGAGGAAACCGAAGCCAGGCGCTGTGGAGCAAGGTTCGACGAGCCCGCCGGTAATGCAACCAAAGCTAAGCGCCAGTTGATTCGAATAAGTCAGATAGAGCTGCGTGCGGTTGCGAATCCGCGGCGAGCGCAGCGTAAGTTCCCAGCCATTGATGCGCGCGCCTTGGATGCTGATGGGGAAAAAGAGATCGGAATTGTTGAAGTTGTTGTGGTCGAAGAAATTCCCGGCGTGGGTGAAAAAATTATCGGCATCGAGCGTCCAGCCACGCAGTGGAATGGTGACGCCAAACTGGTGCTCCTCGTCGCGCTCGCCGTGCAGCGGAATGAAGCTCAGATTCTGAGCGCTCGCCGCCTGCAAAAGCGGGCCGGAAACAGTGAGAAGTGGAGGAGGCTGATAGAAGTGGCCATAGAAGCTGCGGAAGACCCAGTTGAGTTTGGGAATCCGCAGCGAGGCGCCAAAGCGCGGACTCGTGGCGTTTTCCACCGCGCCTCCGGAAAAATGAGTTTGGCGCACGCCGGCATTCATCGTGAGCCAGGAAGTGGCCCTGAGTTGTTCTTCCGCGTAAGCGGCAACGAGACTTCCGGTGGAGTCGTCAGTTTCCGGTGAAAGTCCCACGCACTGTTGCGGATCGTGACAATCTAATCCAAAAAGTTGGCTATCCTGCTGGGCAAAGCCAAAAAATCCCACGCGCAAATTGTTCCGCTTTTCAACCCAAGAAAGCGTCGCCTGACCGCCTTCGTAGTTTGACGCTCGATTGTCCGTGGCGGCCGAAGGAAAATCCTGCGCGCTGCTCTGGTAGTTCGCGGAATTGTAGTGGTAGAACGGAGAAACCGTCAGCAGCAAACCGGGGTTGATCGTACGCACCCAGGAAAAAGCGGCAAAGGAATCGCTCTCGCGGTTGGCATCGCGCAGGAATTGCCCCGGAGCATTGTTCGGGTCGTTTGGGTCGAAGGGAACTTGATAGAATTCGCGGCGCGACTGGGCGACGAAGCGAAGCTGGTCTTTAGGAGTGGCATTGAAAATAAGTGAAGTGAAGCC
>JAWOLO010000049.1:0-5307 GCA_033853375.1 Terriglobia bacterium | reverse complement strand
CAATTGCGCCTGAATGATCTCGTTGTCCCGTAGCCGATCCCGTTCCTCACGCGTGCGACGTATCCCGAAAACCGCGATTTGCTTATACCGCGCGCTCTCAGGTTCTGTCAGGCGGTAGAGGCGTATGTCCCGGAAATGTCGTGCAAGCAAGACGGCGCAATTTGCAATTCTCTTGACAGGCACAACAAGCACCAGGATGCCGCCAGGTTTCAGCCACCGGTACACATGCTCCAAAAACAGCTTTTCCATACGTTGCGATTTCTCTTCGCTGATCTCGAAATCGTAAGGCGGGTTCAAATAGATCAGAGAGAACGACTCCACCGGGCAATGCACATCGAAACAATTTCCGTGAATCACATCGATGCCCTTGGCGCGGGCCTGTTCTGTCCGTCCCGCGTCCAGTTCGACGCCGTAACGCAACACCTTTCCCCCTGAAGCGATTTCAGCGAACGCCAGCCCGTCGCCCACGCAAGGATCGAGGGCGCTGCATTGCTCTCCCAGGAATGCTAAGCATCTTCGAATGCGCGATGCCTCCAGTACTGGAAGAGGATAAAAGCCGAGACGTTCTCGTCCGGTCAGGCGCATGGCATTCTCCGTGATGTGGGATTTGTAAAAACGCGTGTGCGGCCTACGACTATAAATGCCGATCCCCTAAAGCTAGGCGGTCTTCTGGCCGTATTCCCTTAGCTTGCGATAGATCGTGGTCTTGCCGATCCCTAAGATGCGGGCGGCGGCGATCTTGTCTCCGTTGGTTTCTCCTAGCACCTTCTCGATCGTACGTCGTTCTACTGCGTCCAGGCGGTCTGTGTCCACCTGCTGAAGGCAGCTCTCCGCGAGCGCTTCCGGAATTAGACCAGCATCGTCGTTTCGCAGCATTGGCCCAGAACCAAGCGCCACGCAGCGGGCCAAAAAGCTTTCCAACTCACGCACGTTCCCCGGCCAATCGAGTGACATCACCGAACGCCAGAAGTCCTCGCTGACTGTCTCGATTGGACGTATTGGATCGGCGTGTTTTGCCAGAAAAGCGGCTACGAGGAGCGGGATATCCTCTTTTCGCTCGCGCAAAGGTGGCATCTCTATCCTGAACACGTTAAGACGGTAGTAGAGGTCCCGCCTGAACGTCCCTTCTTCAGTTGCGTGCTTCAGATCGCAGTTCGTTGCAGCCATGAATCTGGCGTTCATCTGTTTGGCTTCCGACGAGCCTACCGGACGGACTTCGTGCTCCTGAATTACCCGAAGAAGCTTGGCCTGCTGCTCTCTAGGCAGTTCCCCAATTTCATCCAGGAAAAGAGTTCCTTCATTTGCGGCCTCGACCAGCCCTTTCCTGCTGGTGGCCGCGCCGGTGAATGCACCACGAACATGCCCGAACAATTCGGATTCAATCAGAGCGGGTGCCAGCGATGAGCAATCCACGGTGACAAAGGGACAATGCTTCCGTGGACCAGAATTGTGGATACACCGCGCTGCCAGTTCTTTCCCGGTGCCCGTCTCGCCGAGAATGAGAACGGGAAACGTACGGTCTTTTGCCTTGCGAATAAAATCGTGGATCGTCTGCATTCGTGAAGAAACACCGATGAGTCCGCCCACGCTAGCTGAGGACTCCAATCGCCTTCTCAACGTGCTTAGTTCCAGATTCTGTGGTTCGGGTTCGAGGTACTCGACTGGTTGCCGTGCTTTATCTGCGCACAAAAAGACTTCCGTGACAGATTTTTGGCTTGCCATATACAAGGCCCTTTCTGCTTTTAGGGGATTGTCTGGATGATCAGGTCGATGTAGGCCTAACTGAAACGGTAGTCGCGGCGTCGTCGACCACTTCTTTGGCACCGCTCCGGATGGGTGCTAGAGTCCGAGTCCCAATGCGCACGGCCGTTTCACTCAGACCAAATGCACTACCAAACGTGTGTCAGCGGAAGGTCGTTCGGACTAATACCAAAGCCCTGAAAACAGAATGCCTCTTTGCTGATGGCACTAGCATCCTGCTGACGAATTTCCTTGGGTCTTTCCTTCATGCCGGGGACGAATTGGTTTTTCCTCTGAGCCTGGAAGCTGTGGATTCGCCTACGGAGATCTACATCCGCCACAATCCCGAACAAAGAAGGCCCGACCTTTTTCAGGCTGAAATCGGATACGCCGCACAACCCCGAAAGGACAAACGGGACAACCAGTTGGTTTCGACTGAAGTCTGCGACTCGAGCTTGGGCGTTTCGAAGATCATCCTTCGTAGCGAATCACTGAGAGACTACTTTTACATTGCCAACCGTCGCCAGAAATGGGGCCGGCAGCCAACATTCTACGAGCTACTGCGAGTCAGTCCGAGAGCGTCGCCTACCGAACTGCACCTCGCCTTCAAACTCCGCACCCTGGAATGTCGCGCGGCTCACGCATCTGCCGGCGACCTCTGCGAACTGGAGCGAGCCTTCAACATCCTCGCTCATCCAGACCTGCGCTCCTGCTACGAAGCTCTCCTCAATGATCCCAGCTCCCCCGCACTCTTCCCATATGGCGGCTTTGGTTCTCTGCTCGTGGCTGGCGAGCTCTCGCGCGACGGATCGACCTTCTGTGCCTCGCGGATTCTCATGTTTTTGCCGGAACAGAAGGCAGAGCAGTTCCGAGTGCCCATGCGAAACCTCGAGTTTCATAACAATCACGCAGTCTACCGGGATTCGCGCCGCAAACTGGAAATCTTGTTTGACCAAGCGTCGTTGCAGCTCCAGTGGGATTCGAGTTGGAACCAGTGGAAGCACCTACTTGGCGCGCAGATCAACGTTAAGAGTGCCTTCGTTCAAAGTGGCAAATATCAACACCATCGCGATGCTTGGCATTTGGTCAGTTGGCAAGCGGCGCTGCCAAGCCGCATCGACGTCGAGGTACCCGCCGACATTGCAGAGCAAATCGCTGAGGCGCGCGAAACTCATCGTCGCTTCGGTCAGTTTGCCGGGGCCTTCGATCAAATTCGCGCCCGCATCGAATCCGAGCCAGTGGAGAGAGCCGGACTGCAAAGATTATGCAGCGAATTAGGTGTTCCTGGCGACTTCGATGTCGCGCTAATCACCTGGAAACCGGACTACGACTCCTTCTATTACAAACAACTTTGCAAACGTGCTCGTCACGTGTATCTGTTTCGGTCGGAATATATTTTCGATTGCGAGTCAGCGGTCATTGTCGAGACGCCTCAGCGCGGTCATGCAACCTATCTCTTCTCTAAGCCCGGCAGGATGCCCGATTTCCTTGGAATCTACCGGACCGTAACTAAGGATGATATTCGGCACAATCGAAGCAACGTAGCCGAGAGGTTGGGCTTTTGGGGCCGCATCATCCACGGACGCAGTCCGCAGCTGTGGATGAAAGAATTAAGAACGCACCTCGGAGAGCACAGTGATTACAACGAGGCTCCTTCTCGCTAGTACAAAGGTTAGCCATGAAGCTACAAATTGGCACAAACAGCCTGAGCCATGCAAAGTAACCCTACGTTGGGCCGCCGCTCAGCGGTTCGGCGATCTAAATCCCACCCTTACAATCAATTGCTCGTTTGGGCTCCGCCGCTGATTGTACGCTCCGAAATGCTGACCGGCATTCGGTCCGATCCGGCAAATTGACACTCCTTTCGCACGTCTTAAGATTCGTCATCTATGGACCGCCACCGCGATGCATGTCACAAAAGCCATTGAGCCTGTTTGGAACTGCATAGAGGCAGCGCGTTTCTTGCGACTGCACCCCAAAACCGTCAAACGTATGGCGCGACTCGGGCAAATTCCTGGATGCCGGCTCGGCAGGCGGTGGTTCTTCCGCCCGTCGGATTTGGACGCCGTTCTGCGAAGTGGTGTAAACTCTTCGGCGAAGGCCAACGGGGTTGCGCCGCAACTCTCCTCCTGACCACACGAAGGAGAAAACGTTGCGGCAAACTCGGAACACGTATCAAAACGGCTGGATCGAGACGCGGCCGTCAAAGAAATATGGTCTCGTATTCGTGTACCGCTTTCGGGAACGCAAGCCCGACGGAGGGTACCGGAAACTGAGTGAGCTCATCGGACCAGTCTCCGTGCTCAAAACCGAAACCAATGCCTGGCGCAAGGTCGAACATCGCAGGCTCGAAATCAACTCGGAAGATTCGAAACAAGAAACGGTGACCATTAACACGATGATCAGCCGCTATCTCGAAGAAGAACTTCCCGAGCTGCGCCACTCGACCGCCGACGCCTACCGCTCGTATTTCCAAAACCACATCAAGCCGCGATGGGGTAACCACCCCGTCGGGAAAATCAAGCCCCTTGCCGTGGAGCTGTGGCTCAAGCACCTGCACTTGGCTCCGAAAACCAAGGGACATTTGCTGAACCTTCTGCGTGTTCTTTTCAATTGCGCCATGAGATGGGAACTCGTCAACATCGGCGCGAATCCCATGAAGCTCGTGCGTGTGCGTGGAGGAAGCAAGCGCATGAGGGAGCCGAAGGTTCTCACCATTCCCCAATTCCAACGGTTGGTTCAGGAACTCGACGACCCCTATCGCACAATGGTGATCCTTGCTCTCGCGACGGGGCTCCGCTGCAGCGAGCTCTTCGCGCTCAAATGGTGCGACGTGATCTGGGATGACCTAACGCTTCTTGTGCGGCGAGGGATTGTCGATACGGTGGTAAGCGACGTGAAGACGGAATACTCGCGGGCAGGAATTCCGCTCGACCCAGCGCTTGCCGAGGTACTCCTGAATTGGCAACGTACGACGGAGTTCGCGAAGCCCGAGGACTGGATTTTTGCGAGTCCCTTCAAGGCTGGCTCGATGCCGTGGCAGCCTTGGAGAGTGCAGCAGCGGCATATCGCGCCTGCAGCCATGCGCTGCGGCATAGGCCAGATCGGCTGGCACACCTTCCGCCATACCTTCCGGAGTCTTTTGGACGAGACTGGGGCTCCGCTCAAGGTGCAGCAGGAACTGATGCGCCATGCGGACATTCGAACGACGATGAACATCTATGGAAAAGCTATGGAGAAGAGCAAGCGCGAGGCGCACGGCAAGGTTGTTCGCCTCGTCTTGGCTTCACAAGTGGCTTAGTGCCCCCTTATTGCCCCCGAGAATTTTTATCCCATTGAATCAAAAGAAGTTTTGGTAGGGGCGGTGGGGATCGAACCCACGACCTTCGGCTTAAAAGGCCGCTGCTCTACCACTGAGCTACGCCCCTAAATCTATTGCCCTAGTTGAGCGGCGCCCGGATGCGCCACGCTAAACATTTTCGACGCCTGGTTCTTCTCCGGATTCGCAGACAGCGACCACCATACAGCTGCGACGAACCTACTTGCACAATTTTTCAATTTTATCAG
>JAWOLO010000048.1:0-4679 GCA_033853375.1 Terriglobia bacterium | reverse complement strand
GAGCTGCTTGATGCGCGCCGAATCGCAAAGGTGTCCGAGCATCTAGTCAGGGGTGCCGCCGATTGCGGACCTTGCGTCATTGTAGGGAGGGGATCTCAGTATTTCCTTAGGGATCGCGCCGATGTGCACCGTGTTTTTCTTTATGCTCCTCGAGAAGCAAAAATCTGCAGGATGGTTTCTTCCGGGACTCCCGAGAATGTCGCTGTTGAGCAGGTCGCTACGATTGACAACCAGCGTGCGGAATTCATTCGAAAGTATTTCGGGCACGACTGGCCAGACCGGCATTTGTACCATCTTATGCTCAACACCGCTGCCGGGGATGAGTCGGTGGTGGGACTGATTCTTTTCTCGCTGCAGCAAGCTGGCCCAAACCCTTAATCTGCTCCGCGTATGTCTTCCCCTTTATCACCTTCGCGAATCGAAATGCAGGACAACATGGACACTATCTTCGATTTTGTGACCGTTTGTACCATTTCAGATCAAAACCTAAAAGGCTGGCCATGCAAAACAATTAGCACTAGGCAGATTGTTCAGTCATCCTCTCGATTGGAGGTTTTCAAAAACAGACATTTTCGTTTAGGTGCAGTGCCGCCCGGTTAAAGTTATTCGCCGGCTATGTGACAGCCGCGCTTGACTCTTATGGCGCGGTTGAGCGAAAGAGGCGGCGGTGAGATTAGGCGGTGTGATCCGCTTTGACGCGGTCACCGTCCGGAAAGCGCGGCCTTGCCGGTCTGATCTTAAGGGCACGCAGACGCGATGCAAGGGTCGTCGGATTGATCCCAAGCAGCTCGGCCGCGCCGCCCCCGCCATAAATTCGACCATTGGTCCGCTGTAGCGCCTTCATTAGATTTGCACGCTCGCGCTCGCGACATTCGCGGTCGGTCAAAATGACGTCTGCCTTGTCGGAGGCCGAAGTCGGTGCCCCAGGCAGATCCGCGAGTGAGGTGTCGAAGCGATTCGCCTGTGGTGTCGAGAGGGGATTCGGAAGCACTCCGTTATCTGATCGGATCACAGCCCTTTCAACCAGGTTCTGGAGTTCCCGAACATTGCCGGGCCAATCGTATGTAGAGAATGCGTCCATCGTTGTTTGTGGTATCCGCTCAATGCGCTTTCCCATGCGCCTCGAGAACACCTTTACGAAATGCAGGACTAGCGTGGGTATGTCATCCCGGCGCTCCCGTAGGGGCGGCATGAGGACAGGAAACACGTTCAGCCGATAGTAAAGATCGCTGCGGAATTCGTTGCGTGCGACCATGTGGGACAGGTCGCGATGCGTGGCGGCCACCAGACGGATGTTGATGTGATGCGTGCGGCCGCTTCCCAGTCGCTCGAACTCTTGTTCCTGTAAAACGCGCAAAAGTTTTGGTTGCAAGGCCAGCGGTAGATCTCCGATTTCGTCCAGGAAGAGAGTGCCGGTATCCGCCATTTCGAAGCGGCCCGCCTTTTGCGCTACGGCTCCGGTAAAGGCGCCTTTCTCGTGCCCAAACAGCTCACTCTCCAACAGATCCAAGGGAATGGCCGCGCAGTTCAGCTTTACGAATGGGCGCCCGCAGCGAGGGCTTATATTGTGGATGGCGCGCGCGATCAACTCTTTGCCCGTGCCGGTTTCTCCCAGAACCAGCACGGTAGAATCCGTTGGGGCCACGCGCTCAACCTCGGCTAGGACAGATTCCAATGCCGTACTACTGCCTACGATTTGGCTGAATTCGCGGTCCTTTTGGTCTCGTTCAGACATCGAAGTCTCTCGTGAGACCATGAATCTCCCTGAAGCTGTGCCGATGACAACGAATCGGCTGGGTGCCCGCGGCACAGTACAAGGATGACTGTTCAGCTCTTTAGCGCCACTCTAACGGCCTCGATTAGAGTTTCGCCGTCAAAAGGTTTCAAAAGAAATTTCACCGCACCGCCTCGCATTGCCTGCAATCTCATCTTTTCGTCACCGTGTGCGGTGATAAAGATTGTCGGGATAGGGCAATGATCAGTGTTCAGCTTGGACTGGAGCTCTAGCCCTGACATCCCCGGCATTCTGATATCGGAGATCAGACACCCAGTTTTGTGCTGCTGACCAGAGTTCAAGAAAGCCTCAGCGGAGCCAAACGATTGCACGAAAAGACCTGCAGATTTCAGCAAACGTTGCACGGCGACTCGACACGATTCGTCGTCTTCGATAACGGCAACCATTTTCTCCTTCGTCTGTCTAGCCATACAGGTACATCATCGATTCGCTCGCCGCAGAACACAATTATTAGTTGTAATAGGGTTGCTCATATATATGTATAAGAGACCCCTTAATGATCATGGCGGAGCTTGCGTCGGGGATTAGCGATCCAAAGTTAGCCGATTCTCGGCAGCTTAAGCTTTTCTGCCATTCGTCCCAGCTCAGCGGGAGAATTGGCCTGCATCTTGCGCATCACCTGTCCGCGATGGACGGTCGCGGTGATTTCGGTGGTCCCAATTGTCGAGGCAATCTGCTTCGTGAGTTTCCCAGAAACTATAAGAAGCATGACTTCGCGCTCTCGCGCAGTCAACGTCGCGTAGCGTTCCATCAATTCCGCCATTTCGTTCTGCTGTTGTCTCGTTTCGCTGTCGCGCCTCAGGGCTTGGTGGATCGCATCTATGAGATCCTGATCGCGGAAAGGTTTAGTCAGAAATTCCACTGCTCCTGACTTCATCGCTTTCACGGTCATCGGAATATCGCCGTGGCCGGTTATGAAAATGACCGGAATCCTTGCACCCGCCTCAGCCAATTTGTGTTGCACATCGAGCCCGCTCATGCCCGGGAGTCTCACATCTAAGACCAGGCAACTTGGACCATCAGGGAGTTTGCGCGTCAGAAAATCTTTCGGCGCAGCAAACGTCTCGACGCGCAAGCCAACCGACTTCAGGAGGCGCTGCGTAGCTGCACGCATACGAGCGTCATCGTCAATGACAAACACGGTCGCGTCGTCTGCGGGCGTCATGCGTGCGCCGCCGTCCCCGTGGGCAGCGTGAACTGAAACGTTGCCCCTGGTCCGGAGTTGGCGGTGGCCCACACGCGGCCGCCATGCGACTCGACAATTGACCGAGTGATCGCTAGTCCCAAGCCGGTGCCTTGCGATTTGGTCGTAAAGAACGCATTAAAGATTTCGTCCGCCGTTCCGGTGGGCAATCCCACGCCGCTATCGATGACCGAAATCAGCAGTTGATCGTCTTCAGCCAACTGTGAGTCGATTCTAAGTTCACCGCCCGCGTCCCGCATCGCTTCGATCCCATTCACCATCAGGTTCATTACCACCTGCTGAATTTGCACACGATCCGCCATCACCTTGGGAAGCTCCTCCGCGAGGTCCGTACGAATCGTGACCGAATGCCGATTCCCCTCATTATGGAGCATCATGACCATCTCTCGGATGACTTCGTTTACGTCAACTATCTCCCGCTCTGAAGAATCCTTTCGGTACAAGGAGCGAACATGCTCAATGATGTCGGCCGCACGCCGAGCATCTCTGGCCATCTCCAAGGCAGCCTCGCGTGCCTCCGGCAAATCAGGCTGATCTCGATTAAGAAATAGCATGCACGCTTCAGCATTGGTTACAGCTGCCCCGATTGGCTGTTTGATCTCGTGCGCTAACGAAGCGGCCAGCTCGCCAAGCGTGCTCACTCGGTTTATGTGCGCAAGCTCCGCGTGCGCGCGCCGAAGCAGTTCTTCGGCACGATTGCGTTCGAGGAAGCGCTGCTCAACGATGTGGACCCGCAGCCGGTAGAGCATCCAGACCAAAACGAGGAAAAAGGTCAAGCATGCCGCGCCGAACCAACGGGTCTGATAGTAGGCCGGGGCGATCGAGAAATTAACAAATGCGCCAGTGTCGTTCCATACTCCGTCGTTGTTGCACGCGATCACACGGAACCGATAAGATCCTGGATCGAGGTTTGTGTAGAAAGCGTCCCGGCGCGTTCCCGCATCCTGCCACTCCTTGTCTTGTCCTTCGAGCTTGTAGCGGAAGCGAACTCGTTCTGGAATAGAGAGACTTGTACCCGTATAGGCGATGTGCAAATTTGCGGTCCGGGGCGGCAAACGCAAAAATGTCGAGTTGTTGTATTTCCTGCCATCAGCATTAACAGATTCAATCAATACTGGCGGTGGCACTGTGTTCCGCACAATACGCTTGGGATTGATCCAAGCTAACCCTGTTGTTGTGGCGAACCAAATGCGGCCGTCCGTTGTTTGCACCGAGGTCGGTGAGGCGAGGGATCCCCTAAGTTCTGCGGTCAGCCCATCCAGCAAACCGAAGCTCTCGAATTCCACTTTGCTGGAGCCCAACTGTGGAAGCTGAGCTTTGGGGATGTGAATGATTCCCCGGCTTTCCGAAAACCATAGCCCATCTTGGGGATCGGCAACGATTCCGGAAACACCACCGAAGGCACTACCATTCGATGGATTTATCGGATGAAAGCGGGCGTCATCAAAAAATTCCAGACCCGACTCGCCTCCAATCCATATCTTCGTCCCCTTGGCCCGGATAGACGTAACGGCCCCTACCTGAACGCCATCCTCGCCAGAAAAAACCCTGACTCTATCTCCATCCAGCATCGCGACCGTATTCGCGAATCCAAACCATATATGGTTCTCCGAATCGGTAAACTCCGCTGTTGCGGGGCCTTGCGGCCCACCAAGGCTCTCGAGGCTGGTCCAACGGGAC
>JAWOLO010000047.1:0-3172 GCA_033853375.1 Terriglobia bacterium | reverse complement strand
GTGGTAGAATGCCGGTCTGGCCTACGTATCCCCGGCAGGGTTCGCTGAATCCAACGCCCCAGCACCGCAGGCCTCAATCAGTCCAAAGGAGATACCAACCATGCAGCGCAAAGCTTCCGCAATCTGGCAAGGGGACTTGAAAACCGGAAAAGGCTCCATCTCCACCGATAGCGGCACTCTCAAAGATACCCAGTATTCTTTTTCCACCCGATTTGAGAATGGCGTGGGCACCAACCCCGAGGAACTCCTGGCGGCCGCGCATGCCGGATGTTTCACCATGGCACTTTCCGCGCAGCTCGCGGGAGCCGGCATGGTCGCCTCGAAACTCGAAACCACCTGCACCATCTCACTCGAAAAGGTCGGCGAAGGCTTCTCCATTACCAAAAGCCACCTCGAGCTGGTTGCCACCATTCCCAACGCCGACAAGGCCAAATTTGACGCCGCGGTGAAGGGCGCGGAAACCGGCTGCCCCGTTTCCAAGCTCTATAAGACGGAAATTTCCGTCAATGCCCGGCTAGTGACCTCAATATCCGCTTGATTCGCACACGCGCAGCCACGAACCAGGCAGGCCACTCATGATTCCCGCTCCGGGTGTGTTCGCGGGCGGCCTGGTCATCTTCTGGATCGTGCTGTGGGATGCGTTTGAAGCGATCATCCTGCCCCGCCGCGTCACGCGGAAAATTCGTCTGGCGCGTTTCTACTACAAGTTCACATGGAAAACGTGGAAATTCTACGCATACCTCATCCGGTCAAAAAAGCGGCGCGAATCCTTCCTCGGCTACTACGGGCCGATATCCCTGTTGGGGTTAATCGGCGTCTGGGCCGTGGGTCTCATCCTAAGCTTTGCGATGATGCAGTACGGAGCGGGCTCCGCGGTGAATGTCGCGGGAATGACCCCCAGCTTTTACACCGACCTCTATCTCAGCGGCACCACGTTCTTCACGCTGGGCCTGGGCGATGTGGTGCCCCGCTCGGGATTTTCCCGCCTGCTGGTTGTCGTGGAATCTGGGTTCGGCTTCGGATTTCTGGCCGCAGTCATCGGCTATTTGCCGTTCATCTACGGCGCTTTCGGCGAGCGCGAAACCGAAATTGTCCTGCTCGACGCGCGCGCCGGCACGCCGCCGACCGCGGGAGAACTCCTCCTGCGCCACTCCTATCCGGGCGGACAAGACGCGCTGCGCGAACTGTTCCTCGATTGGGAACGCTGGTCCGCAAAACTGCTCGAGAGCCATCTCTCCTATCCTCTTCTTGCCTATTTCCGTTCGCAGCACGATAACCAATCCTGGATCGGTGCCATGACCGCCATTCTCGACGCTTGCGCGCTGACCATCTCCGGCATCGAAGATGTCTGCGCCAAGCAGGCACAGCTCACCTTCGCCATCGCCCGTCACGCGATTGCTGATCTTTGCCAGGTCTTTTCCGCCGTGCCCGTGGCGCCGCCGCAGGACCGTCTTCCCGCCGAAACGCTGCAGACCATCCGCGAAACTTTGGCGCAGCACGGCACAGTGCTGATCCATACGCCGGAAACCCAGCGCAAGCTCATGGAACTCCGCAACCTCTACGAACCGTATGCGTTCGCGCTCGCCGAACAGTTCCAGCAGACACTTCCCACTTGGATTCCGGCAAAAAAGACCAAGGACAATTGGCAAACCACCGCTTGGGCCAAGAAAATGGGCAACGGGGAAAAAGCAGCTGCGCTAATCCACGACGACCACTTTTAACGCTTGGTCCGATAACCGGCGGCCCGCCGGCAACCGGCCATTTCGGCGCTGGACTTCCTCTCCTTTCCCGGTATCTTTGTGTCTCCGGATGCGTGCCGGCTTCATTTAACTGAACTACAATCGAAGCTCACAACTCTTTGGGGGCGTTCCAATGAAAGCGATTCAAGTGCATCAATTCGGTGGGCCGGAAGTCTTGCAGTTGCAAGAGATTCCCACGCCGAAACCCGGCCCGGGGCAGGTGCTCGTGCGCGTGCACGCTGCCGGTGTCAATCCCTACGACACCTACATGAGGGCCGGCACATATGCCGTTAAGCCTCCGTTGCCCTACACTCCTGGCTCGGACGCCGCCGGGGTGGTGGAAGCAGTCGGCGAAGGAGGAACGAAATTCAAGATAGGCACACGCGTTTATACCGCGCAAACGGTGAGCGGCGCCTACGCCGAGTATGCAGTGGCGCTCGAATCCCAATTGCAGCCGCTGCCCGACAAAATCTCCTTTTCACAAGGCGCCGGCATCTGGGTGCCCTACGGTACGGCTTTTACCGCGCTTAACCACCATGCGCACGCGCGTCCCGGTGAGACGCTGCTGATTCATGGCGGCAGCGGTGGCGTGGGCACCGCTGCCATCCAGTTCGCTCGCGCCATGGGCATGACCGTTTTTGCCACCGCGGGAACCCCGAGAGGACTCGACCTGGTGAAGAAAGAAGGGGCGCACGCGGCGTTCGATCATAAAAAGTCGGGCTACATCGACGAAATTTTGAAAGCTACCGGGGGGCGCGGCGTGGACGTGATCCTCGAAATGCTCGCCAACGTGAACATGATGAGCGACCTGCAGATGCTAGCCATGAACGGCCGTTTAATCATCATCGGTAACCGCGGCGAAATCACCATTAATCCGCGGCTTTTCATGCATAAGCGCGGCACCGCCAAGGGCTTCACGCTATGGGCCGCCACGCCGACGGAATTGACGGAATGCTATGCCGCTATTGGCGCGGGCCTGGACAACGGAACTTTACGCCCCGTTGTCGGCAAGGAGCTTCCCCTGAAGGACGCCGCACAGGCGCACGCGGATGTTCTCGCCCCCGGCGCGCACGGAAAGATTGCCTTGATCCCGTAGATTGCGCAGGTTCAGCTCCAGCCGAGGAGGCGGAGCGCAATCCCTGCGGCTGCGCCCCCGAGCACCAGCCAGGTAGAATTGAGCTTGCAGCGAAAGACGAGCACGCCGCTGACTGCGGCGAGAATCATCGCCGGTGAATTCACCAGCGCGGCGCGGCCGAACTGCCAGCCCACAAAGGCCATCAGCGCCACCGCTGCAGAGTTGACTCCGTCCAGAAATGCGCCGGCGAGCGGCGATTTGCGCAGTCGCGGCAAGAATCCTGACGTTGCACCGACGTAGCAAAACGCCGGCAAGAACATTCCCACGGTCGCAAGCCCCGCGCCCTTCCATCCGGCCA
>JAWOLO010000046.1:0-2574 GCA_033853375.1 Terriglobia bacterium | reverse complement strand
TGGAGGCAAAACAGACCTCTTAGGGGTTCGGTAGTGATGCCCAAGCGCCTACAATCTTCAACAAAGAACCCATCGCTGTGGGCAAAGTGATTGACAGTTTCCCTGTATCTGACCCGTTCAAAAACGGAGCGGTGAACAATCTGGGTGTAGCCCCAAGGGGAGTTCTCAGCCGGGCGAGACTCAGTATCGCTCACTAGGCAATCGAACTGAGAGACACTGTCCAAACGTCCGGTGATCAGGGAATCGGTGACCGAGGAAGAAAGGTATCTGCGCTGAGCATAGAAGAGACGATTTGTCCGGCCTTGAATGCACTTGATGACCTCTTGCGCCGCACTGGTAGAGAAGAGACAGTCCGCGTCAGTCAACCAGATCCAAGGGGCAGAGGCGTTTTCCACAGCGAGATTGATCATCGCACCCTTGTTGTGGGCCATTGCATTTGGAACAGAAATCTCGCGCACGCGAACGTGGGGGTAACTATTGGCCACAGCTGCCAGTAACTCGTGGACGCCGTCTGGGCTGGCCGGATTGGCCACGAGGATCTCATAGGCGCCAGGGGAGAGCGTCTGATTGCACCAGTTGCGCAAGCACACGCGCAAGCGATGCCCAAATCGGTTGCAGGTCAGGATGATGGACAGCTGACACGAGCTTTCGAAGAGCTGAATTGAGAAGTCGTGGAAGAGAATGGTTCTCGCGCGGCGCGCCTTTAGCGTGAAGTTCCCAGAGATAAGATCGTCAACGGTCTTGACGGCAGAATCCCACCAATGACGGTGCATCAACAATCCGTCGACGCGGAACGACCAGCGACGCGCGACACAATCGATTTCCAATTGCAGTCGTCGTCGCCCGCTCTGCGGGTTGACCTCGGCAAGAAAGTCTTTGTAGGGGCCAAAGCTCAAACCGGCCGCTTCCGCTTCACCCGTAATAGACAGTTCGATGATGAAATTCTTCAACTCTGCGATCGCGGTGGACCCGAAACAAAGGGAGTGGAATGCGGACCATTCCCCGCCGTTATTGCGCAGGAGCACACCGCGCGGCTCCCAAACCCAGTCGCCTCCCTCGACGCATTGCCAATGAGAACACGCAGATGGATCCCCTGCTGAAGCATGACGCCATTCGTTCACCAAACGGTCTTGAAGGGAATCGCCTGGGACGCGATGAGAGTAGTGAATAGCTTGAGGTGAAGCAGGCATGCCCATCATCCTTGCGAAACCTGCGCGCGCGACTTCTTTGCCTGGGTGCCGCCAGCGTAACGTTTGCGCAGGATTTCCGGGGCCAGAATCAGTGCCGCGAGGTCAGAAGGTTTCTCGGCAAGACCGCCGAAGTGAGTAGTCACGAAGCCGCAGGGGTTTTGTGCGTAATCGTAGCCAAGAATGCCGCCGGGCAATCCGTCGAAATACGGATAGAAATACTGCTGGGTGGGCAGTTCTTTGACCTTACATCGCGAAAATTGCGTGGCCACGTACCCTTGTTCCCACTGCCAGGATGGACCTGCTTCGAACAGACCTTGCAGGAGATTCTTCGCGAGGAGATGCTGATCCAAGGAGTTACGCAGACAGAAGAAACCTGTGTTAATTCGGCGAGTAGGGAGCGGTGAAGGGAGTTCGAGTGCCCGGCCCCAGATAGAGAGGTACTCCTTTTCGTAATCGTAGTCGGGAGCAAAAACCAGGTCAGAATCGCGAAACGCGCTAAGAGCAGAATGTAGACTGGCAAGGACAAACACATCGTCGTCGACGAAGCAGAACTCATGCGGCGGGAAAAGGATGCTGACGCAGGCCTTCATTGCCAAGGGGTGCCGCCGCGCCAAAGCGGTCAAATCTCTTCCGCCGAGTTCCTCTAGATGTGCCAATACCTCCTGGGTGGAAACGATACTGGCGAAAGGAAGCAGTTTCGAGAATACATTGCGCACAGGGGCGCTCCACTGGTCTTCCCCAAAAAGGACGACCTTGGAAGGCTGATAGCCGTTGAGGATGACGCTGTAAAGGGTGAGCACGGTCCGGAGAGGCTCGGAGCCGTGGATAAACATCTTTAGGGGAGGACCGGAGGCGCGCAGCAGGCGCTTTTGAACGCTTTTAAGATAGGGCAGGAGCAGGCGTACGCCCTCGGCGTCATTGCTCTTCCTGACTGACTCGAGGCGGGCTCCCCACGTCCACTCCCCTTCGAACTGCCAGTGAGCAATCTCGAGACGGTCGCCGGCGCTAACCTCGATTTGGCTTTCCGCCAGAGGATGAATCGAGCGATCGACGTGAATGACTTGGCCTTTGCGGCGAATGATCGAGCCGTCGTCATCCATGAAGGCGAGCATCCCCGAGTCAAGAGTTCGAACCTCGAAGACGACATGAAAACCGCGCATTTCGCCGGAGCGATGGTGACCATGGAATTTCAGATTTCCGTTGAAGAATTCTCGCCAATTAATCGTCCAGTATGGCTTGCCATTAAGTTGTTCCCAGCGCGGCTGTGGAAGGACGCGAAGTGCGGGAGCGTTCCATTCCGGGTCAGAGAGCCATTGGCAACCGTCGTGAGTGACGGGGCGGGGCCAGGAGCAGCGCATGATGTCATATGGAGGGTTAAGCATGT
>JAWOLO010000045.1:0-2666 GCA_033853375.1 Terriglobia bacterium | reverse complement strand
CGCTTTGTCCAGCTCATTGGTCTGGACGTACGCGTGAGCCAGCAGTTCGTAGATCTCGGTAATGTGGGTTGTGTCACCGGCCTTCTGATACAGCGCTAGGACAGACTCCAACGCCTGCGTGTCCTCTTTGACGTGACCGACAATCGAACGCAGCGACTCGAGCATTTTCCCGCCATCGTTCTTGAGAAGTCGGTCCGCATTCTCGTCGAACACCTGCAAAGCTTCGCGATACTGCTGCGCCTCCATCAGCGCATCGGAATACTCAATAATCGCCGCGCCATCGTCATGAACATTGGCGAGCTTCGAGGCGACGGTTCCCGCCTCAGAAAAGTTCTTAGCGCGCAAGTAAGCCTGAAACAAAGCCTTGAGGCCCTCAAGGTTGCTATCTAGGTCGGCAACCTTGGTCAATGCGGTGATCGCCGCGGCGGTGTCTCCGGCATCGAGCGCGGCGCGTCCGCGAAGAATCAGGGCATAGCTGTTCCCCGGCTCCAGCTTAAGCATCTTCTGGAGGATCTCATCGGCTGCAGCCAGTTGGCCTTTGGAGCGAAGGCTCTCGGCGGCGGCAGTCAGAATCTTCCACGCTTCGGGCTTTTTGCCCATGCGAACGTAGACTTCGGCCAGCTTGGTTCGCATGGCAACATTGTCGGGATCCATCTCCAGCGTCTTCTCAAAAATCTTGACCGCTTGGTCGAGCTGGCCGGATTTCAGAAAGTCTTCCGCGACTTGCAGATATTGCGCTCGGGCGTCGTTGAAGAGACCTTGCTGAGTATAAAGCTCAGCCAGGCGCAGGATGCAGTCTGTCGATGACTTCAGTTTGCTGAGCTTCTTGTACATAGCGATCGCCTTCACTGTGAAGCCCTGTGAGGCATACGCATCGCCCACGCTCTTAAAACAATCAGCCGCTTTACTGGTGTCGCCCAGGCGGGAATAGAGATCGCCCACCGTATTCATCACGGTCAGGTCTTTGGGATCGGCTTTGAGGATTTTCTCGTACTCAGTGATCGCGTTCTGCAGCTTGCCTTGCTGGACGCACTTCTCCGCAGCGCTGAGTACCTTCTGCTTATTGAACCCGAAACCAAACGCCATAAGATTGCCGACTCCAGTAGCGTGCTTTCCCCGGAGGGAGATCAAACAGTCCTGGTACGACTGCCGACTTCTCGGACGGCCACTCGGACAAGCCTGATTGTACGGCTGGACACCCCGAATCGTATGGTTACTAAGGATTACCGAAGGGGAGTGTACGAGTGGGTGCAGGGCGAGTTTCGGACTCGTGAGGGCTGGGGTTGGGCGATTCAGTCTTAGAATGATCGGATCATTGAAACCCACCGGCTCCCGCTGGATGTCTACCTTGCCTCAGGGTTCATCTTACCGAGACCGCTGCCGCGGCTTTTTTCGCGTGTTTGCGTTCTTTTCTTTGCGCAATCGCCATGCGGCTTCGAGTGCCCCGGAGAGCACATCCTTATCCGCTTTGGCAAGCACTATATGGGTCGCCCCCATCCTGCCCCAGCCGCCTGGAATTGGGACAAAAACGTCGGGCAAGTCTTCGACGAATTGGGCCTGCTGCTCTGGGGAGAGCATCAGGTTTCCATAGCCCCTTTCTTGCGCCGCTAGCGTCGCAAAGATCCTTCCTCCCACTCGGAAGTCGGCAGAACCCATATGTGAGCCCTCCTCAGCACCCTCGAGGGATAACGCAATTCGCCGGAAATCGTCGGGAGTCATAGCAACATATTACAGAGAGGTTGAGGTGTGCCCTTACTGAAGTTCACAAGCGGAACTGATCAGTTTTCTTCGTGCTTAGATGGTGTCGTCTTTGCCCGTTAAATGCACGTAGACCAAAGAGAAATCAGTGCCTTTGTCCTTCGGATCGATGGCGACGATGTGCTGATTGCTTTTCTTGCCCGCCTTCAACTCGATGGTTTTGCCCTGGGTATCGCCTTCGCACTTTAACTCCTCAGAATTCCCGCCGCCCTTGTCATAGCTGTATTGGTGCCCCTGCGTGTGGCACTCGAGCACCGTTCCATACTTCTTGAGCTGGTCTTTGTAATAAGCAACGACTTTGGAGGGGGAATCGTCACTCTCGTACTGTACCGCAACTACTCTGACACCGTACCCGAATCCCGAGATGTTGACGTTGGCATTCTTATCGTCGTTTCCGGTGTTTGGCTTAATTCTCGCCCCGGCGTATACCGGCAACCCAGTGTCGCGAACGTCAGCGCCTTTATCAACATGGATTTCGGCGAAGGGGGTTTTGATATCGACGTTCTTGTCCTCGCCTTCTCCGTTCTTTTTCACGTTCACACTGCAGGCACAGAGGAGGAAAGCAGCTGCTACGCCGATGAGTGCAGATTTGTACATATGCATCGAGACCTCCCGGACAGCTCGTGCCAGTCAATATCTCGCAACGAGCACGGGTTCGCAAGCCGAGCGAACCCTGGCTTCTAGAAAGATACGAAAACTGGTGCCGGTTGGTTCCCTGGTTTGCCGGGAGGCTATCCCTCGTCCACTGGTCCGCCGCCCTGCATCAGCGACTCGAAGCGAGTAGAACTCTTGATAAAGGCCATCTTTACGGTCCCGGTCGGCCCGTTGCGCTGTTTGCGGATAATGATTTCGGCAATGCCATCGAGCTCAGGATCGTCAGGTTTGTAGACTTCTTCGCGGAAGATGAA
>JAWOLO010000044.1:0-3557 GCA_033853375.1 Terriglobia bacterium | reverse complement strand
GAAGCCAACGAGCGCGATTTTCTGCCGCTCACCGTCGACTACCGCGAAAATACCTATTCTGCCGGAAAAATCCCCGGTGGCTTTTTCAAGCGTGAAGGCCGTCCCTCGGAAAAAGACATTCTAACTTCCCGGTTGATTGACCGGCCGCTTCGCCCGCTGTTCCCGGAAGCCTGGCGCAATGAAACCCAAATTGTCAGCATGGTGCTTTCCGCCGATAGCGATAATGACCCCGATGTCATCGCGGTGACCGGCGCATCGGCGGCTTGCTATGCCTCGGACCTGCCGTTTGAGAAGCCTATCGCCTGCGTCCGCGTTGGTTTGCTGGATGGGCAGCTCATTGCCAATCCCACGGTTGCTCAACAGAAAAAGAGCCTGCTGAACATCGTCATCGCTGGCACCGAAGAAGCCATCGTCATGGTCGAATCCGGCGCGCTCGAAGTTTCCGAGGACACCGTTGCCGATGCTCTCGAATTTGGCCATGCGCAAATCAAGAAAATCGTCGCCGCCATTCACGAGCTTCACGGGCAGCTCAAGCCCAAGAAAGCCGTTGTCGAGCCGCTTCCTTTTGATGAGGCGATTTACAAGGATTTGCAGAAGAAATACGGAGAGCGGCTCCACGATGCGCTGAACACCGAAAAGCATCCAAAGAAGGAGAGCTATCACCTGGTGGATGCTCTCAAGGAAGAGATTCTTGCCACCATTCCCGAAGAGCCCAAGAAGGAAATGGACGAGAAGCGCACGCTCACCAAGCGCGCTTTTGAACGCCTTCGCGAGAATCTCTTCCGCGACGACGTGTTAAACGCCCGCCGGCGGCCCGATGGCCGCGCCTTTGACCAGATTCGCAAGATTACCTGCGAAGTTGGCCTGCTTCCGCGCGTCCATGGCTCCGCGCTCTTCACGCGCGGTGAAACGCAAGCGCTCGCCACCATGACGTTGGGCACCAAGGAAGACATGCAGCGCCTCGATCTGCTCTTCGAGCAGGACCAATTCAAGCGCTTCATGCTGCATTACAACTTTCCGCCGTTTAGCGTCGGCGAAGTGAAATTCCTTCGCGGCCCCGGGCGGCGCGAGATCGGCCATGGCGCATTGGCCGAGCGCGCGCTGATGAACCTGCTTCCGCCCGAAGGCGATTTCCCCTACGCCATGCGCTTGGTTTCCGACATTATGGAGTCCAACGGCTCTTCCTCAATGGCTACGGTTTGCGGCGGCTCGCTTGCTCTGATGGACGCGGGCGTTCCCATTAAATCCTCGTGCGCCGGCATCGCTATGGGTCTGGTCGTCGGCGATAAAGGCAAATACTCCATCCTCACGGACATCGCGGGCGCCGAAGATCATTATGGCGACATGGACTTCAAAGTCGCCGGCACGCGCAACGGCATCACTGCGCTGCAGATGGACATCAAAGTCCTGGGCATCAGCATCAACATGATGCGCGAAGCTTTGGCTCAGGCGAAAAAAGCGCGGCTCCAGATTCTTGATATTATGGAGCAGACCCTCAGTTCAGCGCGTGCGCAAATTTCCGCCTATGCACCGCGCCTCTACAAACTCAATATTCCTACGGACAAAATCCGCGACCTCATCGGTCCGGGCGGAAAGAAAATCAAGTCCATTACCGAACAGACCGGCGTCAAAATCGATGTGCTCGAAGACGGCACCGTGCACATCTTCTCGACCAGCGGAGCCTCGGGTGACGCGGCTCTCGCCATGGTTCGCGAAGTGACCGCCAGCGCCGAAGTGGGCAAGACCTATCTTGGTAAAGTCGTCCGCCTTGCAGAGTTCGGTGCGTTCGTCGAACTCTTCCCCGGCACGGATGGCTTGCTGCACATCAGCGAAATTTCCGAACATCGCATCCGTGATGTGCGCGACGAACTCAAGCTGGGCGATCAGGTCCTGGTGAAGGTCCTTTCCATCGAGGGCAACAAGATTCGCCTCTCGCGGAAAGCTTTGCTCAAAGAAGCGCGCGAGAAGCAGCACAAGAAGGAAGCTGCCGGCGGTGGTGGCGGCTCTCCCGAATAATCCGTTTTCTTGCCAAAAGTGCAAAAGGCCTCTCGTTCAACGAGGGGCTTTTGCTTTCTCGGCGCAGCTCTATCGTTTTCGCGTTTCAGGTGTGTAATGCGTTTGCAGGTAGGAGATGATTTTTTTCGCCGCCGGATCAGGGATCGGCGCGCCAAAAGTTTTGATCATTTTGTTGACTTCCGCTTCCCACGTCGCTCCAGGCAACGGCGGCTGCATGGTGATGTACCGCGCGCTGTGACACATGGCGCAAAAGCTTTCCGTTTCGGTTCGTCCCTCTCCCTCCGCCAGATCAGCGGGAAAGGAAGGGAAAAGAGCGATTTCAAAATTGCCGTCGCTTGATGCTGGTGTGCTGACGGTCTGCTCGAGGCTGGTTCCTTTTGTCGAGCTGTACGATCCGCCCTGGAATTGTGCAAAGGCCGCGCTTCCGGCTATAACGAGCAGGGTTCCTGCCGCCAAAACCAATGTGCCGCGCCTCATGTTCGTAGTTAATCTCATCAGTCCGCCCTTCCCACGATGAATTCCTGCTTTTCCATCTTGTTCCACAAATATCCGCCGGGATTCCAGACCGGCTCATCGGCCTGCACGTTACCTTTTTCATCCGTAGCGCGCACTGCAATCGTGTAATTGCCCGGCGTCCTCGGTGTCCACTTCGTTTCCCAGGTCCGGAACGAATAAGTTCCGTGGTCTTCGCCGAGTTGCGCTTCTCGCCAGGTTTTCGCGCCATCCTCCGAAAACTGCACCTTCACAATCTTCCCGCAGCCGCTGAAAGCGATTCCACGCAACATAATGCTCATACCTGCTGGAATTTTTGAGCTTCCATCGGGCGAAACGAGAAACGATCGCACCGGCATGCGCGTAATCGGAACGGTTTTTACGCTGCCAGCTTTCATCTCCTCCGGCGTGGTGTTTCCTCGCGGCGTGTCCGGAATGCGGTAGCCCGTCTTCATCCAGAAATTCTCGTCAGGCGCGCTCAGCACGCGAATCCAAGTCAGGCACTTCATCCAGTAGGTTGCAAAATATCCAGGCACCACGAGTCGCACGGGAAATCCGTTCAGCATGGGAAGCGGCTCGCCGTTCATTAAGTAAGCCACCACGGCGTCGTCCAGAACGGAATCGGTAAGCGGGAGCGACTTCAGAAAGACATTGGAGCCCAGGCCTTTCGGTCCTGGCCCCGTTTCCAACCCTTGAAACTGCACTTGGACCGATCCTTGTTTCACACCCGCAGCGTCCAGCAATTCGCGCAAGCGGACTCCGGTCCACATCGCGTTGCCCATCGCGCCGTTGCCCCATTGCCCGCCGGCTACGCGCGGTTGAAAGCGGCTCCGCGAGTTCCCGGAACACTGGTTCACGGCAGCGAGGGAAAAGGGTTTGAATTTTTCCATGAGGTCGCTAAGGCTCAGAGCGACTGGCTTGCTGACGTTGCCTTCAATCTTCAGCTTCCAATCTGCCAAATCAACGCGGTTGGGAATTTCCGACAAATGCCAACGCACATAAAACGCATCGTTCGGCGTAAACGCTGTGCGAAAATATTGGCGGGGCGT
>JAWOLO010000043.1:0-12857 GCA_033853375.1 Terriglobia bacterium | reverse complement strand
ATCGAGCGCGCCTACCGCAGCGTGCCGGGCGTCGCGGACGATTCCGGCTTTGGCGGGCCGACGATGCAGTATCAGGTCCTGCTCGATCCGGTGAAGCTCTACAACTACCATTTGCCGGTCGTGCAAGTTCTGAACGCGCTCAGCGCCAATAACGCGAACACCGGCGGGGGATTCTACACGCAGGGCGGCCAGTTTTATTACGTTCGCGGGTTGGGCCTGCTGAAGACCACGGACGACATTGGCGAGGTGGTGGTGGGCAGTTCGAACGGCGTGCCCATTCGAATCAAGGACATCGGGCACGTGGAGATCGGCCACGCGCCACGCCTGGGCATCTTCGGATTTCAAGACAAGTACAAGAACAACGACGACGCGGTGGAAGGCGTGATCCTGATGCGACGCGGTGAGCAGACGCAGAATGTGCTTGCCGGCGTCGAGCGTAAAACCGAAGAGCTCAACCGCCGGGTTCTTCCTCCCGATGTCAAGATTCGACCTTATTACGACCGCAGCGACCTGGTCCGCGTGACCACGGACACCGTGGAGGGCAACCTTCTTCGCGGCATGATCCTTGTCCTCCTTGTCCTTATTTTCTTTTTGGTCAGCGTGCGCGCCGCCATCATCACGGCTCTCACCATTCCTCTCGCTCTTCTCTTCGCCTTTATTTTTCTGCACCTGACGGGCGAGGCCGCCAATCTTCTATCCATCGGCGCCATCGACTTCGGGATCATCATTGACGGCACCATCGTGATGGTGGAGAACATCTACCGCGAGCTGGGTCTTCGCAAGGGACAGGAATACGAGCTTCATGAAGTGATTCTGGCGGCGGCGCACGACGTGGACCGGCCTATCTTTTATTCCGTCGCCGTCATCATCGCCGGCTACCTTCCGATTTACGCTCTCAGCGGTCCGGCGGGAAAACTCTTCCATCCCATGGCAGACACGATGGGCTTTGCGCTGGCGGGCGCATTGGTCTTCACGCTGACGCTTGTGCCGGTCCTTGCTTCTTATTGGTTCAAGAAGGGCGTCGAGGAAAAACAAAACCGGATCTTCGAATGGATCCGCGACGCCTACTCCGGGCGCCTGGCCTGGTGCCTCGATCATCCCAAGACGACACTGCTCGCCGGCATCCTAATCTTTAGCTCCACGCTTCTTTTAATTCCTTTCATTGGCGGCGAATTTCTCCCGCACCTCGACGAAGGCGCGCTGTGGGTTCGCGCTACGTTGCCATACACCATTGGCCTGGAAGAGGCGGCCAAGTTTGCGCCGAAGGTCCGCAATCTGCTGGATCAATACCCAATGGTAACAGTCGTCGGTTCTGAGCTTGGGCGGCCGGATGACGGCACAGACCCGACGGGTTTTTTCAACTGCGAGTTTTATGTCGGTCTCAAGCCGTACAATGATAAATCCTGGAGCCAGGGCGCAATTCATGACAAGCCCGAGCTCATCGCCGACGTGCAGAAGAAGCTCGAGACTTATCCCGGGGTAATCTTCAACTACACGCAGCCTGCCGAAGACGCCGTGGACGAGGCGCTTACGGGCCTCAAGAGCGCTCTGGCGGTAAAAATCTTCGGACCAGATCTCGACGTTCTCGAGAAAAAAGCGGTGGAAATCCGCAACGTGCTCGAAAAAACTCCCGGCTTTACCGAGCTCACCGTTGTTCGCGAACTCGGCCAGCCCAGTTTGCTCATTGACGCCGATCGCACGAGAATCGCGCGCTACGGGATCAACGTGGTTGACGTTGAAGCGGTGGTGCAAGCTGCCGTGGGCGGCCAAGCGGCCACACAGGTGATTCAGGGAGAAAAGCTATTCGACCTGGTTGTCCGCATGGAGCCGCAGTTCCGTTCCAGCGCGAAGCAAATCGGCGATCTTCTCGTCCCTGCTCCCGGCGGGCAACAAATTCCTCTCTCTGAGCTTGCCACCATCAAGGAAAGCTCGGGCGCATCATTCATCTACCGCGAAAACAATTCGCGCTACATCGGCATTCAATTTTCCATTGAAGGGCGCAATTTGGAGGGTACGGTCCAGGCGGGCCAAGCCGCCGTGGCAAGGGCCGTGCACTTGCCGGAGGGATATCACGTCGAATGGGGCGGCGAGTATGACGAACTGCTTGCGGCCAAGGCGCAGCTCTACATCATCGGGCCACTTGCGATCCTGCTCATCTTCATGATTCTTTTCGCTCTGTATGACAATTTCAAATTTCCGTTTGCCATCGCTTCGGAGGTCGTGCTGACGGAGCCCGTCGGAGCTCTCATTGCATTGAAGCTCACGCACACACCGTTCAGTGTTTCGAGTGGATTGGGGCTTCTGGCGCTTCTCGGAGTTTCCGTCGAAACTGCCGTCATCCTCATCAGTTACATCAACAAACTTCGCCTCGAAGGAAAATCCATCCGGGAGGCGACGCATTCGGCGGCACTTCTCCGGCTGCGTCCCATCATGATGACGGCGCTGGTGGCTTGTCTGGGCTTGCTTCCCGCAGCGCTTTCGACGGGCGTGGGCAGCGACACGCAAAAACCTTTCGCCATCGTAATCGTCGCGGGACTCATCTCGCGCCTGCTTCTGGGCTTCTTCATGAGCCCTACTCTGTACCTCTTTGTCGCGCGTGAAGGCGACGTTTTGCAGGTGTAGATTGCCCCCGCGGTTGGTCTAATCTTTTCTTGGCTGTGCGGTAGGCGGCAGAATCCCGTTCAGGCGAAGATACGTTGCTTGCGCGCCGTAGTGATCGTACCAATCGTCGCTCAAAATAATCAGCACGGCGGCCCGGGAAAACGGGCGGTTGCCGAAGAGCATCATCTGGTCGCCCAGCTTGGAATCATCCACTTTCTCGAGCGCGGTCGAGCAGTATTCGAACGAGGCTTTCAGAGCCGCGACCAGCTTGTCCTTGGGATCCGTATCCATGAGCTTTACGTCCGGCGCAGGCGTGTCTGAAATCTTGGAGCAGAGGCCGTTGTTCGACTGCGCGATGTGCATTACCAAATGAGCGAATGAGTTCATCTCCGGAGTGGGCTTGAAGTTGTATTTGTCCGCGGGCATAGATTCGGCGGCGGCGACCATGTTTTTGGAGAAGCGCGGCAGCTGCGCTTTCACCGCGCCGCTCACGGGATTGGCCACCGGTGCAAGATTCGGGGAGGCTTGCGTTCCGGCAGAAGGTTGTTGAGCCTGAGCGCTTGCGGCCCACAACGCCGCTACCACAATCCATAAGAGTCTTTTCAGCATGAGTTTTGTCCTCCAATCTTCTTTCTTGAGCGCTCGAAAGCATACTCCTGGCCAGCGACGGCGACAAAGTCATTTCTAAAAAGCCTAGATGGTCCGCCGGCAGGGATTGCTTTCATCTCGCAGACAAACTTATTCACAGAAACAAGTTGGGCAGCCGGCACGTTCTTCGCGCGGCGGCTGCCCGGAACCACAAGCACAAAAAAAGAGCCCGTTAGCTGGGCTTCTTCTCTTCGTCCTTTTTCTCTTCCTTCTTTTCGGACTTCTTCTTCGAGCTCTTCTTCTTCATTTCCTTCTTCTTGGTTGTCTCCTGCTTCGCCGCATCGTCCTGCTTTGCGGCGTCCTGCGCGTAGGCCGCGCCGGAAACACACAGGAAGGTTGCGAGCGTCAGAGCACCAAGCAGCTTTTTGAACATACTTCCTCCTCTGCAATCAGTGGTTCAGATGTGAAGTGCAATCCCGGCTGGAAAGAACTGCCCCGCGAGGAACCAGAAATTTCCCCCGCTTCCAGCGCTAGAAAAGGCTACCCCCCACTCCAGCGCCAGGCCCGCAGACTATCACCGGATGTGCCACACGGGCAAGCAATCATTTGGCGTGGAGGCCTGATTCGAAGAACCAAAAACGGTATAACCGCCTTCTCTGCAGTTTCGCTCCATCTCCGCCCTCATTTGTTTTATGCTGTGCCGTTTGAATTTCTTCTGGAGGATTGCCGTGATTCGTGGGTCTCGTGTTGTTCCGTTCGTGCTTGTTGCCGTCTCTGCTTCGTTTCTTTCGGATCTTGTGTTGGCACAGCAGATTCCTGAATCTGCTTATCAGGAAATGCGCTGGCGCATGATCGGTCCCACGCGCGGCGGCCGCACGCGCGCTGCTTGCGGCGTGCCGAGCGAGCCCAACGTCTTTTACATGGGCGCGGTTAACGGCGGCGTATGGAAGTCGGACGATTACGGCCGCACGTGGAATCCGATTTTTGACGGCCAGCCGACGCAATCCATCGGCGCGATTGCCGTGGCGCCTTCGGATCCAAATATCATTTACATTGGCAGCGGCGAAGGGCTGGCGCGGCCGGATCTTTCCGTGGGCGATGGCGTCTATAAATCCACCGATGCGGGAAAAACCTGGACGCACCTTGGCCTTCGCAACTCGCAGGGCATCCCGGCGATCGCAGTCGATCCGCGCAATCCCAATCGCGTTTTTGCAGCGGCGCTGGGACATCCTTACGGAGCGAATGAAGAGCGCGGCATTTATGTCTCGACCGACGGCGGACAGAATTGGCAGAAGGTTCTTTCGAAGGGCGCTGACGTTGGCGGCTCGGACGTCGAAATTGATCCTTCGAATCCGGATGTTGTCTACGCCTCGCTGTGGGAAGTGCGCCTCGGTCCGTGGGAAGACGGCAATCAGTACAGCGGCACGGGGGGAGGGCTATTCAAGTCTACCGACGGCGGCAAAACCTGGCGTCCGCTGACCAATGGCTTACCAAAAGGCATTATCCAAGTGGATGTGGCCATTGCGGCAAGCCAGCCGAGCCGGCTCTATGCTTCAGTGGCCACCAACGAGCCGAGCGTCGGGATTTACCGCTCCGATGATGCGGGAGAAAACTGGGCGCGCATTACCATGGATCCGCGGCCCGCGTTGCGCATTGGCGGGGGCGATTTGCCCGTGCTGCGCGTTGACCCGAAAAATCCCGACGTTGTTTACAGTGCGAGCATTGTGACGATGCGCTCTACCGACGGCGGTAAGACATGGACGAGCCTGCGCGGCGCGCCGGGCGGTGACGATTACCAGAATCTCTGGATCAATCCGAACTCTCCCAACATCATTTTGCTCGTCAGCGACCAGGGCGCGCTCGTCAGCGTGAATGCGGGTCAAACGTGGAGTTCCTGGTACAACCAGCCCACGGGCCAGCTCTATCACGTGGCCACTACGAACTCTTTTCCCTACCTCGTTTGCAGCGGTCAGCAAGATAGTGGGTCTGTGTGCGTTTCGAGCCGCGGCAAGGACGGCGAAATTACGTTTCGCGATTGGCATCCCGTCGGGATCATTGAATACGGCTACGCCGCGCCTGATCCGCTCAATCCGGACATCGTTTATGGCGCAGGACGCCGCGAAGTTTCCAAATTTTCAATTTCTACCGGGGAATTCCAGAACGTCACGCCAGTTCCCGCAGCTGATCCCAAGGTACGCGCCGACCGCACGCAGCCGATTCTTTTTTCGCCGGTCGATCCACACGTTCTCTATACCACTACGAATTTCCTGTATAAGACCACGGATGGAGGACAAACCTGGCAAACCATCAGCCCCGATCTGGCGCGCGAGCATGGCTCGATTCCAGCGAGCCTTGGCGACAAGGCCGCGAAGGATCCCAACGCCGACAAAATTCGCGGGGTCATTTATGCGCTTGCGCCTTCGTTCAAAAACGTCAATACGATCTGGGCGGGAACTGACGACGGCCTGATTTGGGTCACGCGGGACGGCGGGGCGAACTGGAAAAACGTTACGCCTTCGGACATCATTCCCTGGAGCAAAGTCACGCAGCTTGCTGCGTCGCATTTCGACGACGAAACCGCTTACGCTTCCGTCAGCCGCTTCCGCATCGACGATCTGCGTCCATACATCTATCGCACGCGCGATGGCGGGAAGAACTGGCAGCTGATTACGAGCGGGCTGCCGGACAACGCGCCGGTCAATGCCGTGCGCGAAGATCCTGTGCGGAAAGGTCTGCTCTTCGCGGCCACCGAAACGAGCGTGTGGGTCTCGTTCGATGATGGAAACCACTGGCAATCGCTACAGCTCAACCTTCCGCACAGCTCCATGCGTGATCTGTGGATTCACGACGACGATTTGATCGTGGCCACGCACGGGCGTTCGTTCTGGGTTCTTGATGACATCTCGCCGCTGCGGCAGCTCACCGAATCCGTCGCCAAATCTGATGTGCATTTCTTCAAGCCGGCGATTGCATACCGGGTGCGTCGCGACACCAATACCGACACGCCCATTCCGCCCGACGAGCCGACTGCGCAGAATCCTCCCGATGGAGCGATCATTGATTACTTTTTGGCGCAGCCTACGACTTCACCTGCCATGCTCGAAATTCTCGACAGCCATGGCAAAGTGGTACGCAAATTCTCAAGCGAGGACAAAGCCGAGCCTTCTCCGGAAGAACTCGCGAAAGAATTGATCCCGCGTTACTGGATTCGCATGCCCAAAGTACTTTCCACTGACACAGGCATGCACCGGTGGGTCTGGGATTTGCGCTATCCTTCACCCAAGGCTACCCGATCGGAGTATCCCATCGCCGCCATTCCCTACGACACGCCGCGCTCACCACAGGGCCCTATGGCAATTCCCGGACAATACACTGTCCGCCTCACGATTAGTGGACAAACGTTCAGCGAGCCGCTCGTCGTGAAAATGGACCCGCGCGTGAAAACGTCGCAGGAAGGATTGGCCTTGGAGTTCCAGAAAGAGCAGCTTCTGGCCGGAATGATGACGCAAAACACGGAGGCTATCACTCAGGCGCGTGCTCTCCGTGAGCAAATTCAGAAACTGACAGGAAAAGCGTCAGCAGGGTCGGGGCGTGAAAACGCTGCTAGCTCATCGGCTGAAAAAATCTCTGGCCCGCTTGCCGAAGCGGTTTCCGCGTTTGATAAAAAATTGGCGGCCATCCTTGGCGGCGGGGGAGGTCCAGGAGGCTTTGGAGCGGCGGCTTCGCCTTCGCCCACCCTGAGCCGCACTGGCGGTACCATCGGCACGCTGTATGGCGAAATTGACCGCGCAGACGCGGCTCCCACGGCCGCGCAGCTTGTCGCCATCGACGCGGCCGAGAAAGACTTCTCCGCCTCCCTCAAGCTCTGGCAGGACTTTCAAGCTAGCGATCTCCCCGCGCTCAACCGCCAGCTCAAATCCGCTGGTCTCGCAGAGCTTCAGGTGGCTTCGGGACCACGGGCCCCCAATGACGGCGAAGACGGCGGCGATATCGAGTGAATTCCGCCGGGGTCCCTGTGAGGCGGTAGTAGGTTCGGCGATAGAGGCTATCGAGGCTTGCCAGCCGCCGACCGGAGAACAACAAAAAAAGCTGGATATCGTGGCACAAACCTGCTATAGGGAATATACCGTAAACCCACATCCAAGTTAGGGTCTTTCCCTGCTTGTCCCGCCCATGTTGGGAATGATACGGAACGTTAGCATAGTCGGCTGAAAAGTCCGGAAGAAGCCTCTACAGCTTGGAGCTTCCCAGCCCCAGGGAGAGCAAGGTGTCGCGGAAAGACGCGCTCTGGATAGCAGGGTCCGCGGGAGTAACGCTTTTGGCGTTGTCCTTTCTCGCGAGTACTACATCCGTGTTCAAGCGGTCACCTAAGGAAAAGCCGCGAACTTGGAACCAAGGCACGATTAGCGCCGGATACATTGGAAGCCAGCTTAGGGAAATCGACAAGGCGCACTCTTCCCTCATTATTTCCTATGATTTGGAAAACGACACAGATTCGGACTACCGGCTAAGCGATGGTCCTGGCCTGATTATCTTGAGCAAGCTGAAATCAGATGGGAGCTATAGCCAAGAACAGCCGATACGGCTTGCGTATCCCGTGTTTTTGCCAGCGAGGCAACACGCGAGGCTGGCCATTGAAATGACCCAGCCGTTTACCTGGCCGGGGGAAGGGGACTCCGGGTACCTGGACAAGATGAGAAATTTCGTGAAGCAGCGGCTGGAAAATGTCGGGGAATTTGTTCTGTTCGACGAGACCAATCATTGGCAGCTCGAGCTCCCTAGCGGCTGGGAACAGCTTCAGGATACGTCTCAAGCCAGTGATTGATGCGGCGCACGGGAATTAGGAACGAAGCAGAGTGCTGAACCATGTCTTCTTCACCAGCAGTTTCGAATGACGCAGCAAAGCCGGAGGAGCGGCGCGGCCTCCCGAGGGAAGCGCTGAACCACTATGTCGTGCTGGTGTTTTTTGGAGAGGACAATTGGGGCAAGCTCACCAACATGAGCGAAAGCGGCATGGCTTTTGAATTCTCCAAGCCGCCGGCTATGCATGAGAGGATCGACTTCACATTTCAAGTGATGGGCTGCATGCCGATGCCGCGCGACGCCAGCGTTTTGGGCGAATCCCTGGAAGCGACAGGCGAAATTGTGTGGTTGCGCGAGTTTGAGAGGATTGCCGGAGTGCAATTCGTAGACCTGGCCGAAGGAAGCCGGGAACAAATCCGGCAATGGCTCTCCTTCGAGACGTCCGCGAACGCGCTTACCTCGAAAGATGAAGCGAAACCGGAAGTGCCGCCGATGCCCACGGAGTCGCTTGCCCAGCTGGCGCCTCCGGGACCTGCGTTGGAAGCTGTAAGCACGGCGGATGTCAAAGAACCTCTGGCCGAATTGGATATTCCGGAATTCCCTGCCGAATTAGAGGAGGAGTTGGAGTCTCCGCCAATAAAGGAAATGCCGAAGGCGCCGTTGCCCGCTTTGACCGACCGGGAGGAAGTCGTCGAATGGCAGCCAAGCACGAAACCGCCAACGCCGTCGTATCCTTCGGTGGCGCGATTGACCTTCCTGGTTGTAGCGGGTTGCCTTGCGGCGTTTGTTGTAACCGCAGGCGTAAGAATCTTCCTGGCTCGTGCGGCTCGTTCTGCCGGTGCTGTGGAAACCGCCCCGGCGCCTGCAGCAGTAAGGGAGCCGGCGCGCGCAGGCAACACCTCTCCCCCTGCCGACACTTCTCCCGTTTCTCCCGCGCTTTCTTCCGCAGAGAGCGCACCGCCTTTCCAGGTGGAAGTTTTGGACGCCAATGGCAAGCGCTGGATGCTGTGGTTTGTTCGCAACGGCTCCCAGAACGGCGATGACCAAATTGGCTCCAGGCGATCAGGATCTTCCGATCTCTCCGCCTCCGTAGGGGCTCCAAAGCGCACAGCCCAAGCACAGGAACCGCCCGCGCCACGCATATTTACGATGGTGGCTCCCAACATCAATCCCCCGGCAAGCAGCGATTCTGGGGCGACTAATCCACCGGTCGAAGCGCCGGCAATTCAGACGGGGTTGGCCGTTCCGCAAGGAGAACCGATTGGCGGGGCGCTGAGCAGCCACGTTGCACCTCCTGCTCCCGAGCTGCGTGTTCCGGTAGGGGGAATGGTTCAGCAGGCGCGGCTGATTCACTCTGTGCCTCCCATCTATCCAGAGCTAGCAAAAACAACGCGAGTTAGCGGAGACGTTGTTGTGGATGCGTTGATCGACGCGAAGGGCAACGTGACGACCGTCAAAGTGATCTCCGGTCCCGTCCTGTTGCAACAGGCGGCCATCGCAACAGTGCGCCAATGGAAGTACGAACCCGCGCGGTTGGATGGGCAGGCGGTGGCCATGCATCTCAGCGTAACCGTGAAATTTCGCCTCAACTGAGACGTGCTCTCGCCTTGAAAGAAGCTCAATGCTCTGTGGGATCGAAGGGCACGAAGTTCGCGGCTTGTTTCGGATCGCCCTTCCCCGAGTAGTGAGCGATGATCGGATAGGGGAATATCGGCCGGCAGCGCTCGGCGCCCTCTGCCGGGCGACATGCGATGAACTTGTCGGGGGCTTGGCCCTTCTCCACCCAATTTTCCAGAGTGCTCATGGAGTCGAATTCGGTGAATCCCGGTCCGCCGCCGCTATGATGAACCCCGGGTACGAGAAACAGCCGAAAGAAGTCTTCCGTTTGCTTGCGGCCACCCATGAATTTGAGCACGCCTTCGTAGTAGCCAATACCGTGGTACTCCTCCGAAGAGTTAAGACGCGAGCCGATTCTGCGAGCGAGCGACGCGAAACACGCATCTCCACGTGATACCCCCACTCGACCGTCTATTTCCACAGCGTGAGGTGTGTCAGTCTAGCAAATTCGATTGCCACCAAGAGTTCTCAAGTGAGTCATGGGGCCAAGCAGAACGACAGACGCGTACTGCTTGCCCCAATTTCTGCGACTTCGCAAACAATTACGTTAGAGGACGCTTAAGAATGCGACCAGGTCCGACTCTTCCTGAGGCGTCAGGACCAGGCCAAAGCGGTTTTCATAAAAATGTACGACGTCCAACAATGTCTGAGCCGAGCCATTATGGAAGTACGGGGCGCGGGCGGAGAGGCCGCGCAGGATCGGTCCCTTGATTTTGCCGACATGATCGAACTTGCCATCGATCAGGGCTTGGCCAAGGTCTGTTGTGGTTTTGCAGTCAGGTGAGGGCGTCTTGCAATCGCTCAACGGCAGGCCCGTGGCCGAATCAATCTTGCTGACCGTGATGATCGGCAAATAGCTTACATCCAGTCCTCCTAAGTTAGCAGATGGATTAGAAGGATCAGGGTCGCCGGTCCCAATGTCCAACGGCGTCGGGAAGGAATGATTGCCCACGTTCGGAGTGTCGTGGCAGGTGCCACAGGTCCCCGTCAGCGAGGAAATCCCTCCGGCAACCAGGCCTCCCGTTGACACATCGTCGTTGATGCCAGCCACACCGGTGATGTTGATGGGCTTGGAATTGAAAATGGCTTGCCCGCGCGCAACCGCTGCACGCGGGAATGTAGAAGGCCGGGAGGCCCAAGCGTCAAAGAGATTAAAAATCACTGGAGTAAACTGGCCGTCACCTGGGGTGACAAGTCCACCGGGCTGCTCGAGGGTTGGGACCAAGGGATTCACACTGGAGTTGATGCTGACGAAGAAGGGCTGTGTTGTAAGCAGGACAGGTCCACCCGTCGCTCCTTGCGCGTTCAATAGGCCGGTGCTGAAGCCAAAAGCTTGCGCCGTGGACAGGGCCATCTCAAAATTCACGATTTGGGTCAGGCGAGAGTCTGAAAGAGTAAGAGGGGGCGAAGCCTGAGCATGACCGTTGGTGGCGTCCATGGCTTGGTGCGCCAGATCGCTCAGAAGCGCGGCAGTAGGATGGTTCGGGTCGTAAAGGATTTTCGTAGTCCCAGTGATCGGAGTAGATTCCCGGCCGTCAAACATCACCGCGCTCAAGAACCGGAGATTAGTTGCAGGCAGGGGGCGGCGGTATTGGGAGATGACGTTCGTTTCGTTGCAGCTGTAGGGGTTATTTACGCTCATGACTTGGTAGTCGGCGTTTGCCGGGACGCCAATCGCAACACGGATCAAGCCGCGCGTCCGCAACAGGCTATATGCGGCGGACCTCCCCGCAAGCGTTGAAACATCAATGGTGTGGTTGCAGTTGGAACCATCAACTGTGCGGAAAATCGGGTCCGTGCCTTGGGTCAGCAAGAATCGCAACCGAACGTTTGTCGCCGAAACGGACATGCCGTCGCTCGGCTGGTGGCACGTCCCACATGAGCGCCCGTTGCTGCCGAGACTCTGGAAGAACGGTCCGGTCAAGTCGATGCCTCCGTTCACCGTGCTGTAGGTTTGCGACGCGCCATTGGAATTCGGAAAAAACACTCCGTTGGGGATGAGAGTGAACTGCTGTCCGCTGACTCCTGCAATTGCTATCAGGGTCGCAAGCACTACAAGCGCTGCGGTAAAGATGTTGCGTTTGGGTTGATGTATGAGTTTAAGACTCTTGTGCAAAAATTGAGACAAGCAACGAGCAAAACTAGACTGCCGGGCTGAGAAGCTCCGCATCGAAACACCCCTTTTTGGCGTTCTGCCACTGATCTCCAGGAAGAATGGGACAGCAGTTGGCATCAAGCTACGACAGGTAGTAGCACATGAACAATGCACACAGCATTATCTGTTGATGACCGACCAAGTCTCAGATACGATTCGAGTTATATAGTTAGGTGACCGTCGCTCGAGAGGGCGTCTCTCTTGGAGCAGTGACCTGTGGCGGAAAAGAAGGAACTATCGCCCAGTGGTATAGTCCGCTTCGGCGTCTTCCAGGCAAATCTTGCGGCGCGGGAATTGCGCAAACACGGCGTGCGTGTGCGCCTACCAGGCCAGCCGTTTCGTATCCTGTCAATGCTGCTGGAAAAGCCAGGGGAAATCGTCTCGCGAGAAGACATGCGCCAGCGGCTGTGGCCATCGGACACCTTCGTGGATTTTGAGCACAGCCTGAACAGCGCGATCAAGAAACTGCGTGCGGCATTGGGCGATTCTCCGGAAAACTCACGCTACATCGAAACCGTTCCCCGCGTGGGCTATCGTTTCATTGCGCCTGTAGAGACAGTTTCAACAGCGGTCAGGTTGACGGCGAACGTTCCAGTCAGCGTTGATCTCTTGGGGCCACCGGAGGCTGCGAGAGAAAAAGCGTCAGGCTCAAAGAGAGTACTTTGGAAAGCAATCCTTCCGCTTATTGTGACCGCGGCGGCGTTGGCCACAGGAAGTTACCTTTATTCTCGGCGCACGCCGAAGCTCACCGAGAAGGACACCGTGGTCCTCGCTGATTTTGCCAATCACACGGGCGACCAGATCTTTGATGACACGCTGAAGACAGCTTTGAGCGTATCGCTGCGGCAATCGCCTTTTCTGAACGTGTTGTCCGACGATAAAGTCGCGGCCACGCTCAAGCTTATGGCCCGCCCGAGTACTACGGCGGTCACGCCCGATGTTGCGCGAGAGCTTTGCCAGCGAGCGGGCAGCAAAGCATACGTTGCGGGGTCCATCGCGACCCTGGGAAACGAATATGTGCTGGGATTGAAGGCTGTTAGTTGTCAGAGCGGAGACACACTAGCGCAGGAGCAAGTTACCGCGAAGGAGAAAG
>JAWOLO010000042.1:0-8784 GCA_033853375.1 Terriglobia bacterium | reverse complement strand
CTAAAAGGTTTCGGGCGCCGCCCTTTTTTATTATCACACGTATTGGCCGTTTTGCAGAACGCACCCTGAAAGGTCGCTGGCTTCTTCTAATCAATTCCGGGGCTACAGTCAAGAAATCTTTGCAAATTCCCACAGTTTTGTAGGTACTAAGACCATCTGATAACCACCCTGGCACTATAGTAACCGACATATAACAATTCGTTCGGATTGCCGCTGCCGGCCCCTCGTTGCCGGCTCGGCTTGTCCAATGATTCCTTTCTGTTGTTAAAATGGGCCGCTTCTACATCCGCGTCCGGGAGCCGGCCCATGTCCGATACCATGCGGGATGCCATCGCGGTACTTCTTGCCGGAGGGCAAGGGGAACGCCTTTGGCCGCTCACGCGCGACCGCGCCAAGCCCGCTGTTCCCTTTGGCGCGCTCTACCGCATCATAGACATCACGCTCTCCAACTGCATTAACTCCAATCTGCGCCGTGTTTTTATTCTTACGCAGTACAAAGCTCTGAGCTTGAATCGCCACATCCGCGCCGGCTGGTCGCCGCTCGCCGGCCTCGGCGAATACATCGAAGTGATTCCACCCCAGATGCGCGTCTCGCAGACCTGGTATCAAGGCACTGCCGACGCGGTCTATCAAAACATTTATTCCATCGGCAGCGAGCGCTCCAAATTCGTGTTCATCCTTTCCGGCGATCACATCTACAAGATGAATTACGCCAAGATGCTCCAGCAGCACACAGATTCCGGCGCCGACGTCACCGTGGGTACAATTCAGGTCCCCACTGCGCAAGCCGCGCGCCAACTCGGCGTCATCGAAGTGGACAAAGATTGGCGCATCGTTGGTTTCGAGGAAAAACCCGCCGCCCCCAAGGAGTCGCCGCATCACCCTGGCCACTGCAATGCCTCGATGGGCATCTACATTTTTAATACCCAACTGATGATTCCCATTCTTCTGGCGGATTCTGAAGATCCCAAATCACACCACGATTTTGGCAAGGACATTCTTCCGCGCATCATCAGCAAGCAACGGGTATTTGCCTACAACTTCGTGGATGAAAATGCGAAAGACGCACTCTACTGGCGCGATGTCGGGACACTCGATGCCTATTACGAAGCGAACATGGACTTGGTCAGCGTCACGCCGGTTTTCAATTTGTATGACAAGCAGTGGCCGCTGCGCACGTGGCAGCAGCAGTACCCGCCGGCAAAGTTCGTTTTCGCCGATCCCGAACGCATGGGTGTTGCCCTCGATTCCATCGTTGCCGGCGGCTCGGTGATTTCCGGCGGGCGCGTGCAAAAATCAGTGATCGGCTACGACGTGCGAGTCAACAGCTACTGCGAAGTCTCCGATGCCATCATCTACAATCACGTGAGCGTTGGAAGGCATTCGCGCATTCGCCGCGCAATAATCGACCGCCACGTGAGCCTTCCCGAGCACACCGAAATCGGCTACGACGCGGAAGCCGACCGCCGCCGGTTCCATGTCACGGATTCCGGAATCGTCATCGTCGTCCGCCAGGAATCGCTCATCGAAGAGCCCGAATCGACGTAGTGGCAAGCGATTGAATGATAGGCGTGCGCTCGATCGCAGCCTTTTCTCTAGCCTTTCCACACATATTTGCCGCAGGAACCAGGCACGGTGTCGCTGGGATCTTTCTTTTCCATCGGCTGCTTACAGACGGGACAATTTCCCCGCCACATACTGCAAATCCATCATCAGTGAGCTACTCCGGTAAGGGAGGCGGGTAGATTCAGTTGCGCGATCATCGCGTAGAATTCTTCGCGCTCCTGTAGGGCCACCAGAAGCGAGAGAACTTTGCCATAGGCAGCGATCGTTCCCGTCAGGCGGTGAAACGCCGGCGAATCCTGCGCTGTTAAGCGCCTTTCGATATGCGCATCCGCCGAGAGTTCGAGAAGTTGTTCTATGGCGACGTTCGCGAGACTGAATCCGTTGTCGTCACCGGCTGGCCTGCCTTTTCTTTCTTCGTACATGGATAAAGGTACTCGCGTCGCAGGCATCGGCGATCCTAAGGCTTGCGTAAACGACACAGCCCGGGGCTGAGCCTCTGCTACAATCGTTGGTTTACATTTCGACGAGGAGACGCGCTAAGACATGTCCGCAGCAACATCCACGAAGATCAGCAAAGTGCAAGCCCGGCAGGTTCTGGATTCACGAGGGAATCCTACGGTGGAGGCTGACGTCTATGTGGGAGATGGCGTGCGCGGGCGCGCGGCAGTTCCTTCGGGGGCATCCACCGGTGAGCATGAAGCGCTGGAGCTGCGTGACGGCGACAAATCGAAATATCTCGGCAAGGGCGTGCTGAAAGCTGTCGCCAATGCCAACGGCGAAATCGCCAAAGTTGTCACGGGCCTCGACGCTGCGGACCAGCGCGCGCTGGACAAGCGCATGATCGAGCTGGATGGCACGCCGACGAAGTCGAGGCTCGGGGCAAATGCCATTCTTGCTGTTTCGATGGCGGCGGCGCGCGCCGCCGCAGCTGCGCAGAACGTGCCGCTCTACAAATACCTGGCGCGGTATTCCACAGACAAATCCGCGAACCTGCTGCCGTGCCCGATGATGAACATTCTGAACGGCGGCGCGCACGCGGACAGTTCGGTGGACTTCCAGGAATTCATGGTTATGCCGGTGGGCGCCCCGAGTTTTTCAGAAGGGTTACGATGGGGCGTGGAAGTGTTTCACGCGTTGAAAGCCGCGTTGAAGAAGCACGGCTACTCGACGGCGGTGGGCGACGAAGGCGGCTTTGCGCCGAGTTGCAAGTCGAATGAGGAGGCGATCCAGATTGTTCTGGAAGCCATCGCTGCGGCCGGTTACAAGCCTGGCGAGCAGGTGAGCATCGCGCTCGATCCGGCCTCGAGCGAATTTTTCGACAAAGCCAGCGGCAAGTACGTGTTCAAGAAATCGGACAAGTCCGCGCATGCGCCCGAAGCAATGGTGGAATACTGGGCAAAATGGGTTGAAAAATACCCCATCGTTTCGCTGGAAGACGGCATGGGCGAGGAAGACTGGCCTGGCTGGAAAAAACTCACACAGGAAATCGGCGCGAAGAATTCTTCCAAGAAGATTCAACTGGTTGGCGACGACATCTTTGTGACCAATACGGAGATCTTCTCCCGAGGGATTAAAGAGGGCATCGCGAATGCTATTCTCATCAAGCTGAACCAGATCGGCAGCGTGACGGAAACGATTGACGCAATCGAACTGGCGCGCAAATCCGGTTACCACTCCATCATTTCGCATCGCTCGGGCGAAACCGAAGACACGTTCATCGCGGATCTTGCCGTGGCTACGGGTGCGGGGCAAATCAAAACGGGCTCGGCGAGCCGCACCGACCGCATTGCGAAATACAATCAGCTGCTGCGCATCGAAGAAGAGCTTGGCTCGGCAGCTCGGTTCAACGGGAGGGCGGCGCTGCAGTGAAGCGCCTTTTATCCTCACTCATTTTCTCAGTGGAGTTAGTCATTGCCAAGGTGCTGTGCTGGACCTCGTTCCCGGCTGTGAGTTCGAAGCGCGCGGCATTTGTGACGAAGAAGTGATCGCCGAATTCGCAGACGACATTGAGACGGCGCATATAATGTTTGAGATTTCCGACCAAGTTCTCGTCGTGATCAACAAGGCGATTCATGAAAAGGTGCGGGTGCGCTCGCAGGTGGCACGCGCGTAGCTTTTATTCATTCCCGCCAAATACGCCATCGAAGCGGTACAGCGTAGTTTGATAAAATCTGCGCATGCCTGCTTCCGCAAGTCCGAGTTCCGAATCACAGTCTCTATCGATCCGTGCGGCTCAATCCAGTGATGTCAAACCGCTCGCGCGGCTGATTAATGCCGCGTTTGTGGTGGAACAGCCGTTCATTGAGGGCGAGCGGATCGATCCCGCCGGGGTTCGCGAGTACATGGAAAACGGAAAGTTTCTCATCGCGGAAGACGCGGCGGGGCTGGCGGGATGCGTCTACGTAGAGCTGCGAGGCGAGCGGGCATATCTTGGGCTGCTAGGTGTCGAGCCGCACCGGCAAGGCACGGGGCTGGGCCGCAAATTGATGGAAGCGGCGGAGAATTATTTTCGCGCCGCGAAATGCCGCGCGATTGATCTACGCATTATCAGTCCGCGCACGCCACTACCGGCCTTTTATACACATCTGGGTTATGCCCAAACAGGGACAGCACCGTTCGCGCCAGACGTTTCGGTCAAAGTGCCTTGCCACTACATTTTGATGTCCAAACAACTCCGTGACTCGTGACAGTGGCTAGCGGAAATCCACATTGGCTGGCCAGCAGCAACGTACAGGTGTGTGCCCGCTTTTCAATGCGTGGCGCTTTCAGGCAGAATACGGTCGCTTGATCAATGGTTTTTAGAGGGGGGAAACGTGTTCCGTCGCATTTTGCTCGCTACGATTTTGTTGTCTTGCCTTTCGTTTGCGCCCGTTGGCCATCACGTCGCTGCGGAAGAGCAGCCGTTGTACGGCTTTTCCGCACAATCGTCACAAAGTGAACGCCAATGGGAAGAAAAGCTGCGCGCCATTCCCAGCCCGGAAAATCTCCGCACATACATGCAGCGGCTATCGGCGCGTCCGCACAATGTCGGCTCAACTTATGACAAGGACAATGCCGAATGGATTCTTGGGAAATTCAAAGAGTTTGGCCTGGACGCGCACATCGAACAGTTTGATGTTCTTTTTCCGACTCCGAAAGAACGCCGCGTAGAGTTGGTCGGGGGAGGACCGAAATTTACCGCTAAGCTCCAGGAGCCCGTTGTGCAGCACGATCCGACCTCGGATCAGCAATCCGAACAGCTTGCGACCTACAACGCGTACTCGGTCGACGGCGACGTGACGGCCGAACTCGTTTACGTGAACTACGGCGTGCCGGAAGATTACGAGCAACTGGAGCGTATGGGCGTGTCGGTGAAAGGGAAGATTGTCATTGCGCGCTACTACCACTCGTGGCGCGGGATCAAACCGAAAGTTGCGGCAGAGCACGGCGCAGTGGGGTGCCTGATCTTTTCCGACCCGCACGAGGATGGTTTCTACCAGGGCGATACTTTTCCGGGAGGACCGTATCGCCCGCCGGACGGCGTGCAGCGCGGAAGCGTCGAAGATATGCCGTTGTATCCCGGCGATCCGTTGACGCCGGGAGTTGGCGCAACTAAGGACGCAAAGCGGCTGAAAGTGGAAGATGCGCCTGTGATTACGAAAATCCCGGTGTTGCCGATTTCGTACGGCGATGCGCAGCCGTTGTTGGCGGCACTGACAGGGCGCGTGGCGCCGGCGGAATGGCGCGGCGGTTTGGGGATTACGTACCACGTGGGGCCTGGGCCGGCGAAAGTGCGCTTGGTGGTGAAGTCCAATTGGGAGCCGCTCAAGACTTTGTACGACGTAATCGCAAAAATTCCCGGCTCGACGTATCCCGATGAATGGGTAATTCGCGGGAATCATCATGACGCATGGGTGAATGGCGCGGAAGATCCTACGGCAGGACAGGTCGCTTTGTTGGAAGAAGCACGGGCGCTCGGCGAAATGGTCAAGGCGGGTTGGAAGCCAAAGCGCACTATTATTTATTGCGCGTGGGACGGCGAGGAGCCGGGGCTGCTCGGGTCGACGGAGTGGGCCGAGCAGCACTACGACGAACTGCGCGCGCACGCCGTGGCGTACATCAATTCGGACACGAATGGGCGTGGCTATTTCAACGTGGAGGGATCACACACGCTGGAAAAATTCAGCAACGACGTGGCGCGGGATATCACTGATCCGGAAACAAAACTCAGCGTATGGAAGCGCGACCAGCTTCATGAAATCGCGAATGCCAAAACCGCGGAGCAGCGCGAGGAAATCCGCAAACGCGCGGACTTGCGGATTCCGGCGCTGGGTTCTGGTTCGGATTACACTGCGTTTCTGCAGCACGACGGCGTGGCATCTCTGAATTTTGGATTTGGCGGCGAAGATGGCGGCGGCATCTATCATTCCATTTACGACGACTTTTATTGGTTCACGCACTTCAGCGATACGGACTTTGTGTACGGACGCGCGCTGGCGCAAGCCGGGAGCACGGCTGTGATGCGCCTGGCGGACGCCGATTTGCTGCCGTTCGAATTTGGCGATTTTGCGGACACGGTGCAGATGTACCTGAAGGAGTTGAAGACGCTGGCGCAAAAGTCGCAGGATGACGTTCGCGAACGCAACCGAGAAATCGAAGAAGGCGTGTTTCAAGCTACCAACGACCCGAAGCGACCCCTCGTTCTGCCTTCCGTCGAAGCGGTGCCGCCGCATCTGAATTTCGCGCCGGTGGAAAATGCGGTGGATGCACTCAATCGCAGCGCAACGGAGTATCACAAAGCGCTTGCGCAATGGAACGCGAAGGGCAGCGCGGCGGCTCCGAGTTCTTTGGCCGAAGTGAACAAGTTGCTGATGGAAAGCGAACGCAGATTGACGAACACCGAGGGCTTGCCGAATCGGCCATGGTTCAAACATCAACTGTATGCTCCGGGTTTTTATACGGGGTACGCTGTGAAGACGGTGCCGGCCGTGCGCGAAGCGATCGAACTGAAACAATGGAAGCAGGCCGATGAAGCCATCGTGGTGGTGGCTGGCGTTCTACAGAATGAAGCGGCGCTAATTTCTTCCGCGGCGCAGAAGCTGAGCGCGACGCACTAAGACGGGGCTTCAGCGCTTGAAATTCTGTAAATAAGGCGGCAGCGGAATCGCCGTATCGCAACGTTCATCGCGAAGAGGCGCGCCGGCATCCAGGTGCAGCGGTATCACGCCGGCCCACAGGGGCAATGCGTAGTCGGGTTCATCATCCTTGGGCGGGCCCGTCCGCACTTTCGCGGAAACTTCGGTTAGCGGCAGGCGCAGGATGCTGGTGGCTTTTAGTTCCTTTTCGCTGGGCTTGCGAGCATCCTTCCACCGTCCGGGCACGATTTTTTCAGTGAATCCGTGCAAGGCTTCCAGTTTTTGGTCGGGCTGATTGACTAAATAGGCTTTTCCAAGCACAACGACGGAGCGGTAGTTCATCGAGTGATTGAACACAGAGCGCGCGAGAACGAAGCCGTCGACAAGGGTCACGGTAACGCAAACCGGGATGCCCTCGCTGAGATTGCGCAGCATGCGGCTGGCAGCGGAGCCGTGAAAATAGAGGGCGTCGCCAACGCGCGCGAACAAGGTGGGAATGACGTACGGCTGGCCGTCCGTCGAGAATCCAACGTGGCAGACGAACGCTTCGTCGAGAATTTTGTAAATGCTTTCGCGATCGTAGACGCCGCGCTGCGGCTCGCGTACGACGCGGGTGCGCTCCGTTCGCGGAACAGTTTCGGGCACGGTAGACCTCACGAAAAACGCGGCGCGGAGCCCGTCGACTCGCGATGGCTCATTTGATTTGTAGCCGGCGCTGCAACGGCATGTCTAAATGCAGATGAAAATGATGCTACCACGCGAGAGGACGCCAGCAGTCGAGTCTCAAATTTCGTCGCAGAGAAAAACCATTGCCAAATTGGCAGAGTGCAAGGGATAAGCCTAGTTCCGAAGTGATCTTGGCGGTTACAAGGTCGGCAGCGCCTGTGAGAGACTAAATTGTTCAAGAAGAATGGAAGGGATCGATAGGAAGCACACGATGAGTACACCGGCGATACAAGGAACGGACACTAGGCCATTTGATGTTGCCTGGGTGAGGGAGCAGTTCCCGTCCCTGAAGTTGCGGGTGAATGGGCACGCAGCGGCGTTTTTGGATGGGCCGGCGGGAACCCAGGTTCCGAAACAGGTAATCCAAGCGATTCAAGAATATTTTGTGACTGCCAACGCGAACACGTGCGGAGTGTTCGAAACGAGCCGACGGAATGACGCGATAATTGCAGCTACGCGTGCGGCGATGGCAGATTTTTTCAATTGCGATCCCAGCGAGGTCGTGTTCGGGCAGAACATGACCACGATCACGTTTGCGCTGGCCCGTGCGATCGGGCGAGAGCTGAAGACCGGCGATGAAATCGTGGTGACCACGCTGGATCACGATGCAAACGTGGCGCCGTGGCGGGCTCTGGAAGAAAAAGGCGTAGTGGTCCGGCCGGTGGACATTCACGAAGAGGATTGCACGTTGGATTTAGAAGACTTGAAGCGCAAGATTTCAGGCAAAACCAAACTGGTGGCAGTGGGTTACGCGTCGAACATGGTGGGAACGATCAATTCAATCGCCGAGATCACCAAGCTGGCGCACGCCGCCGGATCGTTGATGTTCGTCGATGCAGTGCACTTTGCTCCCCACGGGCTCATTGATGTGAAGGCGCTGGATTGCGATTTTCTGGTGTGCTCGCCGTACAAATTCTTCGGCCCGCACATGGGCACACTCTACGGGAAGCGAGAACACTTGCAGCGGTTCAAGCCCTATAAGGTGCGTCCGGCCACGGATGCGATTCCCGATTGCTGGGAGACCGGAACGCAAGTGCAGGAGTTGATTGCGGGAATCGGGGCTGCCGTTAATTACATTGCGGACCTCGGGCGTCATTGCGATGCCAATGCGAAAACGCGCCGCGAAGCACTGCAGGCGGCGTATCGGGCAACCGTGCCTTATGAAAAAACATTGTTGACTAAACTTCTGGATGGGTTAAAGACAATTCCTGGTGTGAAAGTTTACGGGATTACGGATCCGAAGCGGTTTGCCGAACGCTGCTCCACGATTTCGCTTCGGATAGGCGAGCATCACCCGACGAAGATCGCCAAATTCCTTGGGGACCGCGGCCTCTTCACCTGGGACGGAAATTTCTACGCCATAAATCTTTCCGAGCGT
>JAWOLO010000041.1:0-3482 GCA_033853375.1 Terriglobia bacterium | reverse complement strand
AGCTCTGTTGTTTTTCGTTCGTCTGTCCGCGCGCTTCACTGCCAGCCAACACCATGCCAGCGGCAATCACCCACGACCCGAATCCACGCCACATTCTTTCCCTCCGAGCATCTTTTCAACTGAAGTTGCCGATACTACCGCTTTTCGGTTCGCCCCTGCCATATTAGCTCACCAATACATGCGAAAAGCAGGCATCGGTTTGTTAGTCGCAGCGTATGCGTTGGTCCTCTATACCTTGCTGGCTGCCCCCGCGTACGCTCGCGGCCTCGCGCCGGCCGCGGCAGGCCGTCCCGGGACCACTGCTGCCGCATGACCAGTTCGTTTTCTTGTACCCCTCTCGGTCATTCAAACATCGGATCTATTGTAGGGAGTTCCTTCCGAAATCCAGCCGAGGTAGCCCCCGAAAGGAGAACGAAATGACGACGCAGCCTCGCATCGAAGTCAGAAAATACGCCCAGGAGCCGCTCCAGCACCTGCTCGCCTTGGAAAAATACATTGCCGGTAGCGGACTCGAAGAAAAGCTCATTCATCTCGTCAAAATGCGCGCGTCGCAAATCAACGGCTGTGCATATTGCCTGGACATGCATTCGATTGACGCTCGCGCCGCCGGAGAAACCGAGCAGCGACTATATACGCTGGAAGCATGGGCCGAGACTCCTTTTTTCACTGACCGCGAACGAGCCGCGCTTGCCTGGACCGAAGCCCTCACGCACATTTCGCAGACGCACGTTCCCGACAATGTTTTTGAAGAACTCAAGAAGCATTTCGGCGAAAAAGAAATCGTGGACCTGACTCTGGTTGTCAGCATCATCAATCTCTGGAACCGCCTCGCCATCTCCATGCGCTCCGTCCCGGGTCACTACAAGCCCGCCAGAGCCGCGGCTTCATCCTGATCTGGACTCTATTTCTCTCACGCCAGTGGGTCCGGGATAATCCGCGCCGCCTTGACCCCTCGGCACCCTAGCGCCATAATTCAGGCCAGGGTTCTTCGATGAGCCGGTTCGCTTACCATCGGCTCTCGCAGGCGTTGTTGCGTTTCCTTCCGCTGACCGCCTGCTTGCTTTGCGCCGCTGGTTGCCATAACACGTGTGTCTCGGGCGTGTTAAATTCACCGGGTGGCAGCACCGTCAATGTGAAGGTTGCCAGCCCGCCGCCTTCCTGCACACTAACCACGGCCAACGGAATCGTCCATCTGGAAATCGGCAGCGCCTCGGTAACTGCGTCTTCCCCCGATGCATCAGGCACGCAAATCTCGCATCTTTTTGTCACGCTCGCTGGGGCGGACATGGATTCTGACGGCCTTGCCAGTGATGAATCTTCTATCTGGCAGTCGCTCGCACCTCAACTTCAGGCACATCCCTTCCAAGTCGATTTGCTTTCCGCTCCCGAAGTAAACGAGTTGTCCGCGCCATTTCCCGATGCGGTGCTGCCCGCTGGTGAGTATAGGCAGATTCGCCTTCGCCTCGCCGTGCCGCTTGGCGATGGGCCTGTTCTCGAAGCGAACCGCTGCGGTGTCGGCGCCCTCCATTGCGCGGTTATGTCCGATGGCCGCGTCCAGCCACTTGCTCTATCGCCTTCCGCGCTGACATTTCGAATTCTCTCTGAGAAAATCTCTGGCGGCGGGCTGTATGTCCCGCCAGACGGCGCGGTCAGGTTAAGGATCGAATTCGACCGAGACCGTTCCTCGCTCTGGTTCACCGGCGATTCCCTGCTTCTCTCCCCTGTAGTCCGTATGAGCGTCCAACAGCCCGCACGCTCGGGTCCCTCGATGCCAAGCGATTGACAGGATTGTTCTTTATCGCTCCAGCCGACGGAATCGTCAGCAGTTACGTTCCATGATCTGTGTGGCCTCGCCGATATTTGCCTATAAGCATTTCTGGCAAGCAACACAAGGCTACGGCTCCAAGCAAGATCGTCAAACCGATTCGATTCCACGCGTTCGTGCCTAGATGCAGCAGCTTGAGACCGTACAGGAGACTTACCACTGCCATGAGCAGGAAGAAGGGCCCGGTAAGGTAACAATGCACGCGCCCGCATCGAACCGCATTGGCCAAGCACGCAATCCCCATAATGGCTAGCGCAGCCGTCCAAACAGCGGTTCGCCAACCACCACTGAATGTAGATCCTGCCGTCGCCGCAATCGCAATGGCCGGCACGCAAAACAGCGCAAACGCCAGCCAAGGACTTGCAAGGATGTCTCGCGACTTGCCTGATGGTGGACAACCTTCCATGAAGCTCACTCCCGCCTCTTCAGAGGCGATTCGCAGCACGCCAACGCCCCCCTCGTCTCTTCGTGTAGACTCAGGAGCGTACTAACATAGTTTCCGCGCTACCGGGCTTCCAATACAAGGTTAACGACATGACGCCGACGCAGGAAGAACTTCTCCAGGAACTCCAAGAGAGTGCACGAAACTCTTCCAGCGTTCAGTCCCTGATGGAACAAGTCGCGAAACGCCTTCACGAGAAGATGACCCGTTACAACTGGGTCGGCTTTTATCTCATCGATCCGGCAGACCCGGGATGCTTGATTGTTGGACCTTATGTCGGCAGTTTTACCCCCAAGACTCGCATTCCCCTCGACACTGGACTTTGTGGCGCGGCGGCCAGCAGCGGTCAGACAGTCGTGGTGCAGGACGTTTCCAAAGACCCGCGGTACCTTGCAGGCTCGTCGATGGTGAGGTCGGAAATCGTAGTGCTTTTTTTTGCGAAGAAGAGACTCGCAGGCGAACTCGATATTGAGAGCTATTTTGCTGACTCTTTCCGTAAGTCCGAACAGGAGTTTGTCCAAGCCTGCGCCGCCATGGTCGCCGGCTACATGGAAAGAACGTAGACGGTTAGAGAGGTTATCTGGAGAAATCTTTTCCTGAGCTTAACGCGCTCCAATTTAGAGGTCAGGACTGCTTCTTTTGTGCTGCACGAGGACCTGGAACCGCTCGCCCATGCCCTCCGGAAAAATGAGCGTCTTCAGTTGTAGCCTCGCGCGAATCTGCTCGGTCTCGCTCTGGCCCGCATCGTAAACGTCCGCGAACTCATTCCCCTGCCCCAGCGTCAGCAAAAAGGCAGTCTGCGAAATGAACTCCGCGGTTTCCAGGCCGGACCGCTTCCCCCAAGTCTCGAGGGCCGTAAAGTTCACGTGTGCAGTCAAGTCTTGTTCTCCCGGCGACGCGTAATAATCTTCGCTCACCCGATGCTTGCGGTAGGCCATCAGCGTGCCGCGCATGTGATGCTCGTCAAATAGCTCCGCCGCACGATGGCCGTAATCAATGGTCAGCACAAAGCCGCGCCGGATGCGTCTGCCAACCTCCGTGATCCAGTCGCACGCTTCGAGCCCCGCTTCCGCATGCTGGCCTTCCCGCAGAGCTATGCCTTGCGTCGCAAAGTATTCGTTAATCGCGCACGTCGAAACCGGCGCAAGCACGTCCACAAACTTTCCGTTCTCACAATCGACAAAGATTTCTTGCAGCGCGCCATCTTGCATCACC
>JAWOLO010000040.1:0-7561 GCA_033853375.1 Terriglobia bacterium | reverse complement strand
GCTTCCAGGTTCTCCTTCGCGCCAATATGAAGATCATTGGCGAATACGAGCATCAATGGGGCCAGCCTTTCTTCAATACGACGACGGGCACAACACAATTCTTCCATCCACATGCCTTTGTAACGGGTATCGATTACGTTTTCTAAGGCAAATTTGAATTCCAAGGATTAGATTGCAAGTAAAATTGCAAGTAAAATTTGAATACGAAAGGTGCGTCATGAGTCTCAGCAAAATCGCAGCAAAAGCAGCGGTGGCAGTCGGTCTTACCCTGGTGTTGGTCAGCGCAGCGAAGGCTAACGAAATCAAAGGCAAGGTCAGTGTGCAGGGCATCAAGTCCGCGGAGAACATCGCCGTCTACGTCGATGCCATCCCGGACAAGAAATTTGAAGCCCCAAAGGAGCCCGTGGTGATCGACCAGCGGAAAATGGCCTTCGTTCCGCACGTCGTCGCGGTGCAGCAAGGCACCACGGTGGAATTCCTGAACAGCGATCCCGTTGGGCACAACGTGTATTGGCCCTCGATCAGCGGCAACAAAAAGCTGGCTCACAACCTGGGCACGTGGCCGAAGGGCGAGAAGAAGCCTTTCCAATTTAACGACCTCGGTGTAGCATCCCTGCTCTGCAATGTGCACCCGGAAATGTCCGGCTATGTCGTCGTGGTTCCAACTCCCTATTTCGCAGTGACCGACAAGGAAGGGAATTTTGAAATCAAAAATATTCCGGCAGGCAAATATACGTTGAAGACTTGGAGTGAAGACGGAAAGCCAACGACGCAAGCGGTCGAGGTAAGCGCCGCCACAACCACCGTAGAACTGACAGTCAAGAAATAACTAAGAATAGGGACCCGGGAACTCCTCGTGAAGAGTCGAACCAAACTTGTCGACCTCGACTGGCTCGAAACTAACTTCCCCTGTATGCAGGCCTGCCCGGTGCATACGCAGGCCGGCCGCTACGTCTCCCTCATAGCGCAGGGCAGGTACGAGGAGGCGTATCGCTACGCCCGGGTCCCTAATCCTTTTGCTTCGATTTGTGGCCGCGTTTGCGGGCACCCTTGCGAACCAGCTTGCCGCCGCGGGCAATTTGACGCGCCGATCTCCATTCGCGCGCTAAAGAGGTTTGTTACGGAGCGCTATGGGCCGGAATCACGTAATCCCATAGACGTTTTTTCCGAGCGTCCGCGCATTACTCATTCCGAAAAGGTCGCCATCATAGGTTCCGGGCCAGCGGGCATGTCGGCGGCGCATGATCTGGCGCTGCTTGGCTATCCCGTGACGGTTTTTGACGCTGCTGCCGTGCCCGGGGGCATGATGCACCTCGGTATTCCGGAATACCGTTTGCCGCGCGACGTCTTGCAAGCACAAATTCGCGAAATTCTCGATCTTGGCCCAGAACTTCGCCTAAACACGCGGCTCGGCAAGGATTTTTCTTTAGAAGACCTTCGGCGGCAGGGCTACAAGGCCATCTTGATGGCGTTCGGCCTGCACCGCAGCCGCGACCTCAATCTTCCGGGTAACGATCTCGATGGTGTGGTGAAGGGCATCGACTTTCTGTTGAACGTCAATCTCGGTTATCGCTTCCAGATCGGCAAACAGGTTGTGGTCATCGGCGGCGGAAACGTGGCCATTGACGTAGCGCGTTCCGCCATGCGCGAACAGCAGCAAAAATTCATGAAGGACATTGCGGATGTAATCCTTCCCAACGAGCTCACCTCCAGCGAAATGGACGTTGCGATGAAGGAATTCATGGACGTTTCGCGGCAGGCGTTGCGCATGGGCGCGCGCGAGGTGCATCTCGTTTGCCTGGAATCCCGCGAAGAAATGCCGGCCTCAGAGGAAGAAATCGAGGAGGGCTTGATGGAGGGAATCCGAATCCATCCCTCGCTTGGCCCGAAACAGTTTGTCGGCAAAAATGGCAAGCTCACCGGGCTCGAAGTGATTCGCTGCACGTCCGTTTTTGACGAGCAGAGGCGCTTCAACCCGAAGTTTGCCGAAGGCACGGAGACTGTGATTCCGTGCGACACAGTGATTCTTGCCATCGGGCAGGCTTCGGACCTTTCTTTCCTCAAACCTTCGGATGGCATCGAAACCACGCGCCAGGGCACGCTGAAGATCAATCCAGAGACGCTGATGACCACGGCGCCGGGAATTTTTGCCGCGGGCGACATTGCCTTCGGGCCGCGCTTGATTATCAACGCCGTCGCTGACGGCAAAAAGGCGGCTGAGCAAATTGACAAGTTTCTCCGCGGCGCTGAATGGCAACCGAAACCGAAGTTCGTGCAAATCACCGTGCTTGACCATCACAAAATGGCGGAGGAATACGACGAGTATTCCCGTCTGGCTGTTCCGACGATTCCGCTCGAACGCCGCACCGGCGTTTCGGAAGTGGAAACGGGATTTACAGAGGAGCAGGCGCGCCGCGAAGCTTCGCGCTGCCTGCAATGCTGGATCAACACGATCTTTGAAGGAACGGAAGCCAATGGCAGCGAGTGCATTCTCTGCGGCGGATGTGTGGATGTTTGCCCAGAAAACTGTCTGCAGCTTGTTCCGCTACACCAATTTGAGTTTTTGGAAGAGACGCGCCAGGAACTCGCCGCGACTTCCGAGGCACGCGGAAACGAGCTGTTGCACCTTTCTCCCCCGGAACTGGGAGGTTCGGAAGGCTCGGTGATGGTCAAGGACGAAACGATTTGCATCCGCTGCGGGTTGTGCGCGGAACGCTGCCCGGTAAACACCATCACCATGGAAGCGTTTGAAGTGTTCGATCACGACCCGAGTTTAGTCCAAATCGAGGAGACGGTTCTGCAGTCATGAGCGACGAAAAAAGGGGTTCGGTTACCGGCTCGCCGCACGCCGTTCCGGCAGGGAATGGAGTTACGCGGCGCGATTTCCTTAACGAGATCACCGTGGGCGCGCTCGGAATCGCCGGTCTCGGCTCGGTCGCGGTGACCTATCAATATTTCTCGCCCAATGTTCTGTTCGAGCCTTCCACGACTTTTCGCGCCGGCAATCCCGATCTCTACCCCCTGAATTCTGTCACCTTTTTGCAGGACCAGCAGGTTTACATCGTGCGCATGCCGGAAGGTTTTTACGCCGTGTCTGCGGTCTGCACTCACCTCGGTTGCATTACCGCATGGCACCCTGAACATGAACTGATCGAATGCCCGTGCCACGGGAGCAAGTTCAAGGAAAATGGCGTCAAAGTCGCAGGCCCTGCGCCGCGCCCGCTGCCTCACTTCGCCATTTCACTTACGGCCGATGGCGAGCTGCTCGTGGACAAGCTGCAAATCATCAAGCCTTCGCAGGTTTTGAAAGTTTGAGGGAAATGATGGCAACGACTTTTCAATCCGCGCTTCACAACCTTCGCGAAACGAAAGTGTGGAAGTCTATCTTCCGCCGCGGCCCGGCCAACACCAACCGCACGCGCAGCCTGGCGATTTTCGGGAACCTCTTCCTCCACTGGATGCCGGTCAAGGTTCGCGAAAAGTCGCTTCGCGTGCGAGCTTCTTATTATCTCGGTTCGATTTCTTTCATTCTTTTCATCGTGCTTTTCGTAACCGGGATTTTGCTGATGTTTTATTACCATCCCGCGGCGCCCAACGCCTACCGCGACATGAAGGATCTTCAGTTCGTCGTTTCGAACGGCGTTTTCCTGCGCAATCTGCACCGCTTGGCCGCGCACTTGATGGTCTTCGCCGTTTTCTGGCACATGTTCCACGTTTTTTATCGCGGTGGCTACAAACCTCCTCACGAATTCAACTGGGTTGTTGGCGTGGTGCTGCTTCTGGTCACGCTGTTTCTGAGCTACACCGGCTATCTCTTGCCTTGGGACCAGCTTGCTTTCTGGGCAGTAACGGTCGGGACTAACATCATTTCCGCGATGCCGTTTATCGGTCAGAAGGTGCGGTTCCTGCTACTCGGCGGAAACATCGTGGGAGAAAACGCCCTGCTGCGGTTTTACGTGCTTCACGTCGTGATTCTTCCGCTGGCAGCGTTCGTGTTAATTGGAATTCATTTCTGGCGCGTGCAGAAAGACGGCGGTTTGACCGTCAAGCCCAAGGACGAAGATGGAAAAGAATAAAATCGAGACGGGGTTCAGCTCGGACGCGAAGAAAGAGCCACGGCGCGTTGTCTTCGTCACCAAGAAGACCTCGGCCAAGGTTGTGGGCGAGCGCGGCCCGCAGTTGATGACCTTTCCGCATCTGCTCCTTCGCGAAGCGATTGCGTTCCAAGTGCTCGTGATCGCCATGGTAATCGTGGCGCTTTTCTGGGACGCGCCGCTCGAGCAACTCGCCAATCCATTGCTCACGCCTAACCCGGCGAAAGCCCCCTGGTATTTTCTTGGCCTGCAGGAATTGCTGCACTTCTTCCCGCCGTTTGTGGCGGGAATCCTGATTCCTACGCTCGTCGTCATTGCGCTGATTGTCATCCCGTATTTCAACGTGAATATCGAAGGCCGCGCGCTCTGGGCGTATCACCCGGCGCAACATCTGCGCACCATCTTGGTGGTCGTGCTGATTCTGCTCGCGCTCCTCGCTATTTTTCATGCCTGGACGATTTTCGCGCCTACCGCGCTGGTGGCCACGCTAATGGTTATTTCCTATACCGGCAGGCAAGCGGAGAAAGGATGGTTGCGCTCCTTGGGAACCAAGCCGCTCTCCTGGTGGATCATGACCTGGTTCATTGCGGTTTCTGTTTGCCTGACTGCCGTGGGCACGTTCTTCCGTGGCCCGGGTTGGTCCTGGGTGTGGCCTTGGGGGACTCATGCCGGCTGAAGAGATGGGCAAAGTCACGGACCGCTTGCGGTTCGTGTTTGCGCTGTCCAGCTTGATCTTTCTGGCGGTGCTGGCCATTTCGCCTTTCAAGGACTACCGCCGCGAGTGGAAACAATACAAACGTTCCTATCTGCGTTTTGCTCAGGGCCGCCCGGACACGAAACGGTTGACCGCTGATTACAGTCCAGATATCGATCAGATCTGGCTTCCGGGAATGAACGTGGTGGACCGCTGCACGACGTGCCACCAGGGCATCACACAGGCAAGCCTTGGGGATAAGTCCATTCCGCAACCTTTCCGCGCGCATCCTCCGATCCCGCACAACGTGCGCGAGTGGGGCTGCACGATTTGCCACCGCGGCCAGGGTCCGGCCACGGAGGTTGCGGAGGCGCATGAGTCTACGCTGGCGTGGGAGCAGCCGGTTCTGCCTTCGCACTTCATTCAAGCGTCCTGCGGAACTTGCCATCAATCCAATCTTCCGCAAACGCCGCAGCTCGCGCGCGGCCGGCAGCTGCTTGCCGAACTGAATTGCCAAGGTTGCCACAAAATGCAGGGAATCGACCGCCCGGTGATGCTTGGCCCGGACCTTTCGAGCATCGGCACGAAAGTCAGCCGCGAATGGATTTATAAGTGGCTGAACGAGCCGCGCACGATCGTGGACAAAGACGGCAACGTCACCGTCAACGGCTACGAGACCGAGGAAGAGCCGCGCATGCCGAAGTTCCGGCTAACCGAGACTGAGCTTCGTGCGCTCACGGCTTATCTCAGCGTTCAGAAAGCCAAGCCGGTTGCACTGTACAAGATTTCTCCGGCCGTCTTTGCGGCGTGGAGCAAGAATCCGGAGCTGATTTCGCAGGGTGAGCTGCGCTTCCGGCAGATGTTCTGCTCGACCTGCCACTCGCTGGCAGTCACGCGTGCTGGCGAAACGAAACTGATCGGCGGCAACATAGGACCGGAGCTCACGAAAGTTGGAAGCAAGGTCAATCCGGATTGGCTCATCGCTTGGCTGCGCGACCCAGAGGCGTATTTGCCGCATACGCGCATGCCGCGCTACGGCTGGTCGGACGAGGACCTGTACAAAGTCACGCAGTACATCACGGCAAAACTGGTTGACTCGGATTTGCTTAGCGACGTTCCGAAGCTCGATCCACCAACGGACCAGGAAATTCAGCTAGGGCGCCGCCTCTTTCTAGAAAAGGGCTGCGCCAGTTGTCACGTGATCGAGGGCCTGAATCCGCAAAAGGATTTTGGGCCGGACCTGAGCGCCCTTGGCGGCAAGAACGCCTCGGAACTGGAGTTCGGCACGGCGAAAATTCCGCACAATCTGCTTTCTTACATTCAGGCGAAGCTGCTGGACCCGGTTTCGGTGAATCCTGCGGCGCGCATGCCACAATACAACTGGAACCAGGCGGATCTCGACGCCGTCACCACGGCGCTGCTTAGCATGAAAGGCGCGCCCGCAACGAGCGCGCTGCAAAACCTCGTGGTGCCGCGCAAGGAAGCATCGTTCCGTGCGACGGGTTCGTTTGCCGAAGTCTATGAGCGCTACAAGTGCTATACCTGCCACAAATTCAACGGCTATGGCGGCGACTTGGCGCCTGACCTTACTTACGAGGGCAGCCGCGCGCAGCGCCAATGGCTGGTGGAATTTTTGAAGAGCCCGCAAACGCTGCGGCCAACGCTTATTCTGCGCATGCCGCAATTCAACATGAGCGACAAGGACGCAGCGACCCTCGCCGACTACCTCTCGATGGTTATGCAGCATCCGGCCGTGAACTCAGCAACGACCGACACAAAACAATTCACGCCAGCAATGGCCACGCTTGGCAAGCAGCTCTATGAAGTGAAATATCAGTGCCAGTCTTGCCACACCATCGGGGCCGTCGGCGGCTACGTCGGCCCCAACCTGAATAATGCGGGAGGCTGGCTGACGCCTGCGTGGATTGAAGCTTGGCTGAAGAATCCGCAAGCGCTGGTTCCGGATTCGATTGAGCCGCGGCGGAACTTCACCGACGAGGAGATCAAAGCGCTGACCGCTTACTTGATGACGTTGCGGGCAGGAATCAAGCCACAGAAGGCCGCTTTCAACACGGGGGCGCTGGCTTCGGGGCAGGGAGCAGGCCGATGAGAATCCGCAACTTCGCAATGGCTGCTCTCGGGATCGCGGCTCTCTACGGCGTGTCAGGTTGCCGCAAGCACGCGGAAACTGCCAAAGCCGATCCGCTTCTTGCGGCTTACGATTCCGAGCCAGACTGGAACGATTCGACGAAAATGATTCCGCTGAGCTACCAGCAAGCGCAGGGAAAGCGCGTTTTCTACCAATACTGCGTTTGGTGCCACGCGGACGCTACGCCCGCGGGCCCGTCGAATCGCTCGAATCTCACGCCCGTCCCGCCGCTGCTGAACGATGGCGCCACGCTCAACCCCGAAAGCGACGAGTACATGCAAAACATCATCACCCTGGGTGGCAGCGCGATGGGAAAATCCGCGATGATGCCGCCTTACGGGCGCACGCTTTCCGCGGAGGAAATTCGCTCCGCCATCGCTTTCACTCGCGCCATCGCTCAGCCGCCGTACCAGCCTCCCGGCCGGCCGGGATCGCAATATTCCGCCAGATAGGAGATACTTTTTTCGGCTCATGAAATTCGATCGCTCACTAGGTTTTCACGGCAAGAGAAGTCTGCTCGCGCTGGTGCTGTTGCTCGCGGTTTGCGCCATGCCTGCGGTCGCTCAGGTAAGCCCGAATGAAATTCTCAATCCTGATCTTAAAGCTCTGGAGCAGACTTATCTT
>JAWOLO010000039.1:0-2977 GCA_033853375.1 Terriglobia bacterium | reverse complement strand
TCGTGCAGCAATTTGCCTTTGCTCCCGATAAGCAACGCGCCGCCCTCACTCTTTAGCTCTTCGTCGCCGAGTTCCGCGGGTTTGTTGGGCATTAGCCCGCCGTCGTACCAGGTGAGTTTCACAGGTGGGAGAGGCCCGCGCGCGGGGAACTCGTAGAAGGTCATGCTCGCTTGTGGATAGGACGCGCCGTTGAATGGCGTGGAAACAGTTTCGACGCTCGTGGGCATCCCCAAGTTAAGCGCCCACATCGAGTGGTCGATGAGATGCGCGCCCATGTCACCGATGGCGCCAACGCCCCAATCCACCCAGCCGCGCCAGTTGAAGGGATGGTAGATGGGGTGGTACGTGATATTCGGCGCGGCCGCCCCAAGAAAGAGATCCCAGCGAAGCGTGTCTGGAACAGGAAAGTTTCCCGCCATTGCGGCGGCTAGGCGTTCATCCACACCTTTGCCGTTCCAGCGAAGCTGGTCGGCCGGTTCTTTTAGTGGTTCGGGACGCGGCACTCCCTGCGGCCAAAAGCCAAGTGGGCGGTTGGTCCAAATGTGGATTTCACGCACCTCGCCAATCGCCCCGGCCCAGATGTATTCGACGGCGGTGCGCGCGTCGTCAAGGGAGTGGCCCTGGTTGCCCATTTGCGTGGCGACTTTGGTGTCCTTCGCGGTGCGCGCCATTTTGCGGGCTTCCTCGACGGACCACGTCAGCGGTTTCTGCACGTAGACGTGTTTGTGAAGTTCCATGGCGGCAAAAGCGATGGGCGCGTGCATGTGGTCGGCGGTGGCCACCAAGACGGCGTCGATATCCTTCTGCTTATCGAGCATTTCCCGATAGTCGGCGTAGCGCTTGGCTTTCGGCAGATGCACGGACTTGAGGCGGGTCATATTGTCCAGGCGCAGCTTCGCTTTCACGCGATCAAATTCAGAAGGCGGTTGGCCTGCCGCCGCAGCATCCGGGTGCTCCAGGCGGTCTCGCAATTTTTGGATGTCGGAGCCCAGGCGTTCGAAGCCCTTGTCCGCATAACCCCAGTCGACGTCGCAGAGGGCGACGATGTTTTGGCTGGCAAGATTGATGAGGTTCTGGCGGCCCATGCCGCCAACGCCGACCCCGGCGATGTTCAACAGGTCGCTCGGCGGAGTGAATCCGCGCCCAAGCACATGGCGCGGCACAAGGGCAGCAGCAGCGCCGCCCGCGGCGACTTCACCCAGGAATTTTCGGCGCGTCAATCCCTTCTTTCCGTTTTTTCCGTTGTTTGTCGTTTCAGCTGGTCTTTCCTTTTTCTCTGCCTCTGGTTTTTCGCTCATGAGCTTCTCCCGCATCCCTCTCGCCGCCCCATTATCACTCTGGCCGGTGTTCTTGGCGACACTTTCATTGCAGGCGTAACGGGGATCCGAAATGATTCAAGGAATGATTCGAGATCACTTCGCGGGGTCTTGCTGACTTTCGGAGCTTAGTTTCGGAACGACGTGCGTTCCTGAGCGGAGTTCGTCTGTACCGTGAATTGCAACGGTATCGCCTTCGCGCAAATCGCCAAAAACTTCGGCGAGCTTGCCATCGGTTTCGCCGGTCTGAACGTTCACCCACTCGGCGCTTCCGTTGCGGATGCGAACCACAAAAGTGGCTTCGGTGGTTGTAGCGACGGCGGAGGAGGGAACGAACAGAGTGGGCTTGGACCGGCGAACGGGCCAGAGGACTTCAGGGAACATACCGGAAGCCAAACGACCGCCGGCGTTAAAGACATCGAGTTCCACCGGCATCGTTCTAGTTTTCACGTCGATGGAATGGGCGATGCGCGCGACAGTTCCGGAGAAAGTTTGATTGGGAAAGGCGGGGACAGTGAATTCCACTTTGGCGCCATTCACCATGCCCGCGACATATTTCTCCGGCACGGGAACAACCAGCCGCAGACGGTTGGTTTGTTCCACTCTCACCAGCGGAGCTTGAGCGCCGGAACCGCCGGCCGGCCCCACCAAAGCGCCGGGATGGACATTTCTCTCCGTGACTACGCCATCGAAAGGAGCGCGAACCTGTAGATAGCCTTCGATTTCCGTGATGGAGTTCAGGGCGGCTCTAGCTGCCTGGGCGCTTTCGCGTGTGGCGTCCACGCGCGCATGGTCGGCCTCGACGGCCTTCTGTGCCACTTCCAAATCGTTGCCGGCAACGACGCCCGGGGTGGTGGAAGCGGTTTTGAGTCGTTCGTATGTGCCTTGGTCGGAAGCGAGTTTGGCTTCCGCTTCGAGCCGCTGCGCTTCAGCGCTTTGCAATTTCGACTGAGCTTCGGCGCGTTGCGCGGCCAACTCCGGAGCCACGAGGCGGGCCATCAATTGCCCAGACTTGACGATAGAGCCGCGATCCACGCTGATAGAATCCACAAATGCGGTCACTTTCGGATAGACGGCTACGACCTGATACGGCTGCAGTTCGCCGGGCAAGCGCACGGTAATGGAGAGCTTGCGAGATGCGACCTTAACCACATCCACGGTTGGAGCGGGCTGCGCATTTCCGGTTGCGTTGGCACCGGGCGGTGGGGATCCTGAGTTCGAGCTGCACGAGCTGCAAATGGTAACGATGGCGCTGAAGTAGAGAATCTTTAGAAATGCGTTGTGGATCATTGAGCGCCCCCTATAGGGTTGGGAGTTTCGGGTTGGCGACTTGCAAAAACACTTTGCGGATCGTCGGGGTCCAAGGAGGGCGACGTAATCCCCGTGCGACCTTGGATGATGGCAAAAACCAGGGGCAGGATCAGAAGAGTAGCAAGAGTTGCAAATGCTAGGCCCCCAATGACGGCGCGCCCAAGAGGAGCCGTTTGCTGGCTGCCTTCGCCGATGCCCAAGGCCATGGGAATCATGCCGGCGATCATGGCCATGCTGGTCATCAAGATGGGCCTCATGCGAGTCCTGGCTGCTTGAATTCCCGCATCCATTGCTGAATTGCCGGCGCGACGATACTCCTCCGCAAAGGTGATTAGCAAAATGGCATTGGC
>JAWOLO010000038.1:0-7236 GCA_033853375.1 Terriglobia bacterium | reverse complement strand
GGAGTCCCCGACGAAGTCTCGAAGGAAACTATCACTGCATCGTGATCCCGCGAAACGTGATAACGCGTAGGAGTCGTCAGGTCGATGACCACCCGCGCAATGCTCGGCTGGTATTGGCCCATGCGTACATCTCGCACCGGAGCCGACACGCCGGGAATGACCGTCTTCTGCACTGCCAGCCGGGCGCCCATAAAGTCGAGCACTAAACGATCCGGGTTCTGCATCCGGGCAGCCCGCACGTCCAGCCGGCCCTCGCCTTCCACACGCACGGCCGAGTGCTCTGGCGCCTGCGTGATAGCCACGCTGGAGATGACCGCGGCGGATTTGCCTTCAGCCGCGGGCTCCTGCGTCTGAGCCGGCGCCTGCTGGGCAGCCAGCGCCAAGCTCGCGAGGATCAGGCAGCCATACCGAAGGGCTGGCCAATTGGTCTTCATTGCTGTTCTCCTGAACTGGTGGAGTAAATTCGTTTGTTCACTTGGCGTTCCACTGGCTTGCCGAAAGCATCTTTTCCTTCTTCGTGGAACGAAACCCCGTCCATCGTGATCTTCTCGACGCTACCGTCGTACAAGTGGTCCCCCTCGCGCAGGAAATAGGTTCTTGCCTGCGGATTAGAAACCACCGCGATCATTCCGTTAGGCGCGCGCACGATGCCATCTAGCCGCAGCGTGCTGACCTGCAGCCCCGCTTTGCCCGGCGGAAGGTTCGGTGCAGCCTTGCCTGTTCCGTGGCTGACGAGAGACTCAAAAGGATCCCTTCGCGCGGCCTTCACTTCGCTTTCCGCCGCGGCCTTAGGCGCACCTTCCGGCCCCGATGGCTTCTCTACAGCCGGCTTCGCTGCGCCTTTCTTCCGCGCTGATTTCTTGGCAACCTTTGCCACCGTTTTCCCCGCATCCTTGGGCGCTGGTTTAGCTGCTGCCTGAGGAGCCGCGGGCTTTGCCGCTTGTGCTGCAGGCTTCGTTCCCGTCGCTGTCGGCTTCGCTGGTACTTGAGCCGCCGGCTTGGCCGGCGCTTGCGCAGCGGGCTTAGCCGGAGTTTGCGTTGTTGGCTTGGCCGGAGTCTGTGCCTGTGCCGCAGGTTTCGCAGGAGTTTGCGCCGCCGGCTTGGCCGGAGGCTTGGCAGGCTGCTGCCCTGCCTGTCCCGCTTGCTCGGTCGCCGAGTTCCAGCCATCCGGTGGAACCGGATTCATCTGCGCGCGCAAAGTTGGAGCCGACGCCCCGATCAATAGCCCTAATCCGATGGTTATCGCTGAACGCATAGTTTGCTCATCCCGCTCAGGGTTTCCCAGGCGCGCTGCCCGGCTTGGCTCCAGCTGCGGTTGCAGGAGCCGGCCCGGAATCAGCAGGCTTGGTAAAAAATGTGGTTGCCGTGAAAATTCCAGAAACTGTCGACCCCGGCCGCACAGGGTACTTTGTGCCCTTGGAATTCTCTGGCGCATCGAACGTCAAGTCGCCCACGTTGATAATTCGCGACAAACGGCCCAGCCGTCCAAAAAAGTCCAGCACATTGAAATACGGTCCATCCGCCTGGATCTCGAACGGCATCTCGTAGTGAAATTCCTTGGGCACGATCGCCAGCGACTTCAGGCTGCGAATCTGCACGTTAGAGGCGCTCGCCGCTCCCTGGATCAGCCTGATGAACTCGTCCGCTTCTTTTTCTTCGGGAACGATCGTCTTCAATGTTTCCAATTGCTTCGAAAGCGCGTCCATCTGCTGCTTCAATTCCCCGTAGCGTTGCTTGTAAACCTGTAGCTGCGTCACTTCCTGGTTCAATTGGGTCCGTTTCACCACCGCCGCGTCTACATCGTCCCGCTCACGGGCAATCGGCGACCCTGGCACGAAAACTCCAACAAGCACCAACACTACAGCCACTGCCGCAGCCACGAGGGCCTGCATGAACACCGACATGTCTCGCAAGCTAGCCATGGCCTCCCCTTAGCCTTTCTTCGCCGGTGTTTTGGCCGCTGCGGGCACCGGCGCGTTGGCTGGTCGAGCCTGCATGGGCTGTGGCGGAGCGATTTCTGCCGTAATCTGGAAAGTAAACGTCTGAATCGCTAAATTCTTGTCATCCTGCTTGGATTCCAGAATTTCCACCTTCTGGAAATATCCCGATCGTTTCAACGCGGTAATAAAGTTTGCCACTGCATTGATCGACGCGGACGCTCCGTTCATCGACAACGCGTTTCCCTTGCGCGCCATTTCGGTCAGCCACAAGTTTTCTGTGCGCGATACCGTATTCGCCACCATGTCCAGCAGTTCTTGGCCGCCGGTACGGTCACGCTGCAACTGCTCGATAGTGTTCACGCGTTGCTGCAATACCGCTTTCTGCTTTTCAAACATCTCGACTTGCAACTTGGTCTGCTCGAGCTCTGTCTTCTGCGCTTGCAGCGTCTTGATCTTGTTGTTTTCTTCCGTCAGTTGCTTGTCCCAGGTGTAATAGAAAAATCCGAGAACCAGCACTCCGACGAGAACCCCCACACCAATGAACGCCACCGGCATCGCGCCGCCCGTGTCCACGGCCATCGTGGGCCGCCGGGAAGCTTTGGGTCGTGCTTGTCCAAGAAGGTTTATGCGAATCATGGCTAGTCGAAGCTCCTCAGCGCCAGACCTACGGCGATCACCAACCGCGGCGCGATGTCGCGGATCTGGTCATCGCTATGCCGGCTGGGATTGATGAGCACTCTGCGGAAAGGATTCAGCTCTTCCACAGGCATGGCAAACTCTTCGCGCAGCAAATCGACCAGTCCAGGCACGCGCGCGGTTCCGCCGGCCACCACAATCCGCTGGATGTTCTCGCCGCTCGCCGTGGCGCGGAAAAAGTCAAATGTCTTCTGGATTTCCAGCGTCAGGATGTCGGAGACGCTGCGCAGAATCTGCTGCTTCTGCTCGTCCGTGACGCTGGGAAGCGTTTCGCCCTTCTTCAACCGCTCTGCGTCTTCAAAGCTCAGGTCCAATTCTTTTTGCAGCGCGTCCGTGTACTGGTTCCCGCCCACGCTGACGTCGCGCGTGAACAACGGAATCCCGCCGCGCACGATATTAATGTTCATCACGCTCGCGCCAATGTTCAGCAGCGCCACCGTCTGCGCCGCATCCGGCTCGTAGTTCACTTCGAAGCAGTTCTGCAGCGCGAATGCGTCGATGTCCACGATCATCGGGGTTTTCCCCGCCTGCGCCAGCACGTTGGTATGATTTAGAATCTTGTCTTTCTTCACCGCCACCAGCAAAACATCCATTTGCGAGTCCATCGACTCGAGCAGTTGATAGCTCAAGTTCACGTCCGCGATGTCGAAGGGAATGTGCTGGCTGGCTTCCGATGGAATCCGGTCGTACAATTCTTCTTCCGTCATCAACGGCAGCGGCACGCGCTTAACAATGACCGAGTGTCCCGAAACCGAAGTCGCCACATTCTTAGTCTTTATTCGTTCTGCATCGAATATCTTGCTGATGGCGTTCGCCACTTGCGGTGCGTCCATGATCGCGCCGTCCACCACGGTGTCCGGTGCCAGCGATTCCATCCCAAAGCTCACCAGCTCATAGCCTGCCTTCGTGGCTTTCAACTCCACCGCCTTGATGGAGCTGGATCCGATGTCCAGGCCTACGATTTGCCTGCTCTTTTTTCCGCCTAGTAGCCCCATTGCGGCCTCTCTCCTACAATCGTTCTTGCAACGCGCGCCGGATTATCTGCGTCTCCCTGCAGACTGGGTCATCTTCCGTTCCATCCAGCGATCCAGGATCGTCTTCCGCAGCTTCCAACGATTGCCTAGCTTGAACGCAGGTATCTCGCCTTCCGTAATGTAGCGGTACAGCGTATCCGGGGAGATCCCCAGGTACTGCGACGCCTGCCTTACATTCATCACTTCGCGCGACTCAATCACAGTGGAACGCCACCCCTGCGTCGAAAACACACCGACAACTCACAACCGTACAGGTGCGCCCCATTGCGCTGCGGATCGGGATTGAGGGCACAACCCGTGGGTGCTTTATGACATTGTGCACTCCGAGCGTCAAGGGATTCTATAGGTCAGTTGCCCTAAGAATACGGGTAGTTCTAGGTAGTTTGGGGGGTATTTTCGGATAGTACCACTATATCTGTACCGTTCAAAGCCGCCTTACTACAATATATTGCGCTTTTTTGAAATGGCCACCTGTCCTGGCGTACCGTTAATCCTTTGTCCGCACCTTCAAAAATCAAAAACGTCTAGTTCCTTTTTACTCGAACTATCTCCTTTTTACACAGCAATTTGCCGCTTTTCTTCGATTTGTCTTCGTGCGATTCCTGTCTAAAAATGCCCAAAAAGTTATCATATTCAGCCCGCCAACCAGCCAATCGCCCTCACTCAAGCGACAGAGTTTTCCACAGCTCTTCCACACGTTTTTTGGTCGCTTGGTCCATTCGAATCTCATCGGGCCATGGCCGGGTGAACCCTTCCGACGCCCATTTGCGGGTGGCGTCGACCCCCATCTTCGACCCAAAGTCCTGCATCCGCGCCGCATGGTCCAGCGTGTCCATCGGCCCCAGCGAAAATTGCACGTCCCGCTCCGGGTCCAGCGCGCACAGCGCCTTCCACGCCACTTCGCTGTAGTTATGAATGTCCACGTCGTGGTCCACCACCACGATCACTTTCGTGAACATCGCCTGCCCCAGCGACCAAATCGCGTTCATGATCTTGCGCGCGTGCCCCGGATACGACTTCCGGATGGCCACGATCATCAAATTATGAAAAATTCCCTCCGCCGGCATGGACACATCCACAATTTCCGGGTACTGCATCTTCATGACTGGCAAGAAGATACGCTCTACCGCATAGCCCATATAGAAATCTTCCTGTGGCGGCGGCCCCACCACTGTGGTCAAATAAATCGGGTCCTTTTTCCGAGTAATGCACTCGACGTGGAACACGGGATAATCCCCTTCCAGAGAATAAAATCCCGTGTGATCGCCAAACGGTCCCTCGGTGCGCATTTCGTTCAAATTGACGAACCCTTCCAGCACAATCTCCGCATTTGCCGGCACTTCCAGCTCATTCGTCTGGCACGCTACCATCTCCACGGGCTCACGCCGCAGAAATCCCGCGAACATCATCTCGTCCAAATCCGGCGGAATCGGCAGCATCCCCGCCAGTGCCGTCGCGGGATCCGTTCCAATCGCCACGCTTACCGGAATCCGTCCCTCGGGGTTTTTCTCCCGCGCGCGGCGAAAATGCTCCGCCCCATGCTTCTGCGTCTGCCAATGCATTCCCGTCGTCCGTTCGTCGTAGATCTGCATCCGGTACATCCCTACGTTGCGCTTTCCCGTTTCCGGATTTTTCGTGAACACCAGCGGAAACGTAATGAACCGCCCCCCGTCCTGAGGCCAGCATTTCAGGATGGGAAAATCAAACAGGTTCACATCCTTGCCCTTCTGTACTACTTCCTGGCAATCTCCCGTCTTTACGCTCTTTGGGAAAAACGATCCCAGCTCCGCGAGTTTCGGCAGCATCTTGATTTTGTCGAAGAGCCCCTGCGGCGTCTCCATCTTCACAAATCCCTGAATCCGCTCGGCAATCTCCTCCAGTTCGCTTACTTCGAACGCCAGGCACATCCGCCGCATGCTCCCAAACGCATTGATCAGCACCGGCACCCGCGATCCTTTGGGCTTCTCAAACAGCAGTGCAGTATTCGGCATGTGTGGCACAGGCATTCCTGCCTGTGCTCTTTTGCCTTTTCCCTGCACCCCACTACCAGCACTCGCCCCAGGCCTGCATATCCTCTGCACCACTTCCGTAATCTCCAATACCGGATCCACTTCCGCGCGCACTCGCTTCAGCTCTCCTTCCTTCTCGAGCTTTTCCACAAACTCCCGCAAATCCCGGTACGCCACTCTTCCTCCAGTAGCACAGACTTCAGTCTGTGCCCGCTGCCGCCGTGCCAAGCCGCGCTGCAACGCGCCAACTCTAGCATGCCGCCGCCTTGTTTTGTTCTTCCGTGAGCCTTTCTAACCCGCGCTCTCTCGCATCGAAATTTGTAAGCCCAGCCTTTAAATCGATTCCGCGGCAACCCTAAGCCGCCGAAGCGCTGCAAAAACTCGGCGGTGCAAGAGTCATTCTCGCCACCGCGCCCAGCGGCAAAGCCATGTCTGACCTGGTCCCCGGCCTTGCCCCGCACGGCAAGCTTATGGTCATCGGCGCTGGTGCCGACCCGCTCCAGATTCACGGAATTGGACTTTGCCGCTGATCATCCGGGCGTAGGCTTCGTTCAGCTGTCTTTTTCTTTATCGAAGAGCGTTTACCCGGCTCTTTCCTCCCGATTGCAGCGCGGGGCGCCTTACTTCATCGCACTAAACCTAGGAAGTCGCCACGAGTCGGAGAGGCGCGACAACGACAACCACGAGAGCAAATAGATTTGCAGCGCAGCCACACCCAACGGCCATAGCTTCCTTTGCCACCCTGCAATCGGCCCTCGTTTCAACCTGAAACGCCTTGTCTCATTTCTGCTGAGACCGTGATTCGACTCCCTCCCGTCAAATTCCTCACGCTTCTTCCCCTTCCTATAAGCCCCTGCATCCACAACAAGTTACAGACTCTCTTTGTCATTTCCTCTTTGGAATCACCTGTCCTTACTGGCGGTTGAATTGCCCTCTCTCCACACGGTAGAAAGGAACTGTCACTGGCAAGCCCTGTTTCCCGATTCGCTCGCGGTCCTCAGGAAAGTTCGCTCCAGGCAACTTTGCCGTAAGCAAACGCGACTCGTAGTTGCGGTTCTTGACTTCTCGTTCAGCGGACCAGGGATTTGTAAGGGCGGGACTTGCCCGCCCGCGGGTCAGGCCGGCAGAGACTTGGGCTTTCAAGCAGCGCCTGTGTAGTGGCGTGGCGGGTCTTTCGCGGTGTTGACGTCTCGGTTCCAACGCGGCAGTCCTGTTCTCTGGAATTTGTAGTGGCGGGTCTTTAGACCCTTCTTTTTTCGAAAGGGAAAAATTGCGATAGCTCGCGACCGTTGCTCTCGAACTTCGGCGCCGGGCCCTCGAACAAAAAATGACAAACCTAATTCACACCCTGATGCGTTTGGACTACATCTCTTGCGTCCTCACCATCCTTGGCACGTTTCTCCTCGGCCGCAAACTCTGGCAAGGCTGGGTCGTCTGCGCCGTGAATAGCGCCGTCGTCTGCGTCATTGGCGTGCGCACCGCCCAATTCGGCTTCATTCCCGCCAATCTCTTCTGCATCGCCCTGTACACCTTCAATCTCCGCAGTTGGCGCTTCCC